>JBAZRU010000168.1:6785-11305 GCA_041662805.1 Candidatus Hydrogenedentales bacterium
TTCTTCGAGTAGACGCGGAACGCGCTTGCACCGCCGCAGCCGGATCCGTTGGGGACGGTGATCGCGAAGCGTTCGTCGAGGGCTCCGGCGAGGAGCGCAGCTTTGCCGGTGCGGGAGTGGCCGGTGACGACGACGCGGGCTTTGTCGAACTCGGGTTGTGTGATCAGATAGTCAAGGGCGCGGGATGCGCCCCAGGCCCAGATGGCGACACTGCCCCAATCGCATTCGGGGTAGGCGGCTTGGGCGGGGCCGATGTCGTCGCGGCCTTCGGTGTCGGGGTCGAGTTCGCGGTGGGCGAAGCACGCAAAGGCGTAGCCTCGGCTGTTGAGCTCGGCGATGTTGGGGCAACCCTTGCCGATGCCGACGATGACGGGCATCGGCGTTTTGGCGGCAACGGGCGTGTAGAGGTGAAGGTCGATTGGCACCCGTTTGGCAGGGTCTACCACGAGATGGACAAGCCGATGTCGGGTGCCCTGGATCTCTTCGGAGCCAAGTTCTTCGACCGATGCCGCCTCCACGTTGAAGGGGCCTGACGGGAGATGGCCGTATTCGTAGTCGAGCAGCCGGCGCTTCATCTCGGCGCGGCGTTTTTCCCAGTCTTCGGGGGTGCGAACGACGGAGCCGTCCTCCAATCGGAGCGGGTCCGGAAGACTGGTGGTGGCCGGCAATTCCGATGGGGCCACGGGAGCGGCGCTGGCAATGACCGGACTCGCGGTGACCGCGAAGAGGAGCAGAACGATTACTCGCGTCACGGCTTCTTTCCGGCGTCCGAGGACTTATGGGAGGTTTTGCCTGGAGTGTTGGCGCCTTTTGTCTCGTTTGTCTCTACTCCAACCGGTTCGACCGTGGCGCTGGGAACGGACTTTTCCTGGGCGGTCGCGGCATCTTGCGCGACGGTGGTATTCGGCTCGTCGAGACGAATGAGCATAGGTGATAGTGGGGCGACCGTTTGCGGAAAGACGACGGGCGATCCGGAAATGAGGTCGCGACCGGTGGTGTAGCCGCCTTGCAGGGAGAGGGCCGCGGCATCATCGCGAAGGTTGATTAGGTATAGATAGTGGACACCATCGATTGCGCAGAAACGGGACTTCACCTTTTCTAGGGGATAGTCGTACTCATTAATGGGGCGCGGGAATTGGGTGTCACCGAGGAGGTCGTTGGCCGAGTCGAGGGCGTGCAGGTAGCTATCCGGGGTGATGCTTCCACGGAGGAAGACGGTGCGCTTGGCCGCGGTCAACGAACCGTTGCGCGAATGGCCATAGGGGTTGTAGGGGATTGGCTCGCCGCTTCGGATGGTGACGCCGCCCTTCTCCATATAGGAGTCAACGGCCTCGAAGGCTGCGTCCGTCAGCGCGAGCACGGCGGGAATGACGAGGATCTTGATGCCATCGAGTTCGCCGCTGGCGCACTGGTCTTCGGTGATGAAGCGGACGGAGTACCCAAACGTGTTGCATCCGAGATAGGCGTTGCGGACGGAATCGGCAAAGGGGTCGCCATCCTTATATATATGCGACGAGGTGCTCCAGAGGATTGCCACCGGGGAAGGGGCGGCCTGAAACGCGGAGACGACGGTCGAAAGGCGATTCACTTCCTGGCAGGCGGTGACCAGGCCGTTTATCGCCTCGGGGTCATCCAGCAGATTCAGGGGAGACGCGGGCGTGGACTTGAAAGGAATCGCCAGGGCATCCGCGCCGGAGAGTATGCCGTCCCATGCGAGGGAGCGCAGTAGCGCGAAGGAATTTGCCTTGAGGTCCTTGTGCAAGCAGCACTCGGAGTCGAACACCGGGGTCTGCGGGTTCAAGGAACGTAGCAGCGTGTAGTACATGCCGTGTTCGGCGATCAACGTGTAGGCGTTGATTTCGCCGGGGGGCGCGAGCGTCGAGCAGCCCTGGATGTCCATGGCGTGGGCCAGGGCTTCGCGGTCGATGCCGGCACTTGACTCGCCTTTGCGGAAGACGTGGTCGGAACATTCGACTTGGACGGGTGTGCCGGGAGCGGCAGTATTGGCGAGCGAAGCCATCCATGAGAGGAATTCCGTACCGAGTTTCCGGTGATACATCTGAAGATCATATTGATAGGGTGGACGCTCGAGCGCCCAGTCGAGAACGATTTCGTCGAAATCCAGGTAGCGAGTCCGCCACAGGCGGTTCATGGTATTCCGGTCGTTATAGGTGCTGCGAACCGAAGCGATGAAGCCTTGCCGGACGGCCTCGCCTTCCATACGGAATTCGGGGTTTTCGGCGAGGATGAGGCTGTTGAGCATGGGGCGGCCTGCGACGTGTGTCGCGACGGCGCGCAGGTGCGACTCGATGAGGGTGCGTGCTTGGGGGGTGGTGAGGTCGTAGGGGAAGCTGCCGCCGCCTTTTTCGGTGAGGGCAGGCCACTTTTCGAGTACTGACGCAGGTACGCGGTGGGGAGCGAGCTGGACGGCCACGCTGATGTTGTTGGCGTAGGCCGCGTCGAAGAGGCGGTCGAGCGGGGCCTTAAAGGCCGAGGAGATTTCGGCGCCGGCGAGGGTTTGCTCGGGGCTGATGGTGTAGACGGCGAGATTGAGGCCGTAGCGATGAAGGGTCGGAAACGTGTCGGGAAGTTCGTCGCCGCCGAGGGTGCCGATGAGATAGACGGGTTGGCCGCCTGAATAGAAGTCCCCATCCCGCACGTCGAGCTTGCTCAGGCCGGCCGGAGCGAGGGAGGGATGTGGACCGTCGGTTGCACCCCGGAATGCGAGTTCAAGGGCAAGTCCTTGCATCATGGCAATGATAGCGTTGGCAGACGTGCGCGCACGACGCCAATCGCCCTGGGCATGCGCGGCGCGTGCTTTGGGCAATGCGTCGCTGGCGATGGCGGACCGCATGGTTCCGAGGAGCGAAGGCTTGCCACTGGAGGCGAGCGATTCCACGAGACGAGACATGGCGGAGGCCGCTGCTTCGGCCTTGTTGAGGGAAGCGAGTACGTCGCCCTCGGATATGACTTCGGCAATCAGGGTGAGGTTAGCCAGGGGTACGCTCGACGAGCGAACGGCGGATAGTTCGACGCGATAGACGCCGTTCTTCAAGCCGGCCGTATCCCAGGTGAACAGGCAGGGCGACATGCCCTGGACCGCGTCGACGACGAGTTTGGACTCGAATGCAGGGACATCCGTGGAGTCAACTACGCTCAAGGTGACGGCAACATGGTCGATGGGGTCCACGCTTTCGAGGTCGCATTCGATGTGAAGCGTCGCCGGAAGGGTGTACTCCGGATCCACGCGAACGGAAAGGGTCACGCCGCGATCGCCGGACTGGCCCGCTTGCGTAATCCAGAGGCGCTGGGGCGATTGGGGCGCGGCTGGCTGAGGCGATTGGGCGAGCACGCCCGGAATCACAATCGCGCAGCCAAGGGTATATACAAGGGCAGCATGCCAGAGGCGGAGCCTTGTCATGGATGAGTCCTTTCGACAGTAGGGCGTAGCGTGAACAACAGGCACCCATTCTAAGAGGCGGTTGGGTTGCAGTCAAAGAGCTTAACGCAGCGGATGGGGTGGGTGTTGACTGGCGGTTCGATTTTGGACTTATGATTTTGGATTGAAGATCAAAGATAGAGGGGACTGGGTGGACTGGGCTGAGCTGGGCTGGACGGGGCATGTTGGCGGGAGGGCGGGGATGTGAAAACGGGGGTGCAGGTGTTGGGAATATGGTAAATGGGGGTACTATATTTTGTGCGGTACAAGCTTATAGAGGGCAAAGACATACCATGGATATGCACCAGATTGGAGCAATATTCCCGAAGTTTTTGGGGCAGGGACGGGGAACTTTAGGGAACTCGGGGGTATATAGCCCGTGTGGATTCATGCGCTTTTTGAGCCGAAGTGGCCGAAAAGGGGGCCTGCACTTCCTCGGATGGAGGTGAAACCGGGGGGTACGCAGGCGAGGTAGCAGTAGGCATTCCATGAGCGTTCGGGAGTGCATACGCGAAGGAGAAGCGGTTGCCGAAGAAACGAGAAAGAGGGTTCGACGCTGGAAGGTGGACCTGCAGGCGCGAAAACGACTCAGGGTGCGGTGAGTCGCGATGACGCAAGAGGGGTAGGCAGCATGCGTAATTCCAGCCGGGCAATCATAGGGCTGGCTGCTCTCATCGTAACGTCGGTGGCGTTAGCGGAGATGCAATCGATCCCCGCGGATCAGCTAGACCCGCAGAAGATATATTGGGGTACGGCGAGTGGTTTCGAGAAGCCGTCTGAAGTACAATACGACGAGCTCATCAAAGAGACGCCGGAATACAAAGAGTTAAAAAAGAAGAAAATCGAGCGGGGGACGGGGAAGTATTGGATTTTGATGAGCCAGGCTAGTGATCGAGTCGTAAAGGCGATATCGCAGGTGGGCCAGGAAACGGAATACGACTTGATAGCGGCGCAGGGGTATTTGGGGGGCTTGAAACCGCCGATTGCCGCGGAAGACATCACGCCGCTCGTCCTGGAAGTCATGAACAAATCGTCGAATGGCAACGGCAAAGGGCATAACTCGGAGTCGAAAGGCAAGTGA
>JBAZRU010000169.1:0-11279 GCA_041662805.1 Candidatus Hydrogenedentales bacterium
CCACCGATGCACACCGATGAACGCCGATGGATACCGTATGTGTAGCGGCCTATGTGGAAGAACTCCGAACCACGGGGGCACGGGGAAGGCAATATTGAGGAAATCGTCAGCCGGTGAAGTGGCACGGTCGGAACACCATGCCAGGGCAGCGAGGGGGGTGCAACCATGTATTTTGACGATACAAGGGGGGGTAGGGAATTTTGGATTTTGGATTTTGGATTGGGGACAAAGATGTTGTGTTCATGGGACTGTGTCCAATCTCTGTAGGGGGTGTACCCGTGCTTACCTTTGACGATTCAAGGGGGAGTGAATTTTGGGTTCCGGATTGAGAACCAAGATGTTGTGTACACGGGATTGTGTCCCATCTCTGTGGGGGGTGCGCCCGAGCCTTCTTCTGACGATTCAAGGGGTGCGGAGAATTCCGGATTTTGGATTGGAGTCCGAGATGCTTCGTGCGTGGGGCCTCCCCGCGCGTCCGATTTCTGCAGGGGGTGCGCCATGTATCTCTTGACGATTCAAGGGGGTGTCGCGCGTGTCTATCGTCTGGAGCCCGGAGCCGCCGGTTGCGACAGCAGGGCGTCAAGGATTGCATAGGCATGGTTCGTCCCTCCGAGTGTTGTCTCCTATATATAGTGCGCGTTCGTTGCACTGGGAGAGGCGGGAACGTACGAAGAGGGGACCTCGGTCGCTGGGCGTGGCTGGGTCGGGAGACCCTGCCACAACACGTGCAAATAGGGTATTATTGGCGTTAAAAATATACGTCCTTCTTTCTCCTTTCTAATCATCTCCCCTGTATTCTAACCTCTCATCAACCAGGTAGCTGACAAAATACATAACTTGGCCAAGAAGTTCGAGCGTGTGGTGTACGCCCGCTTGCAGGTCGACGAGGTTTACATTCGTCAGCCCCGCAAGTGGCCTCTCCCCCTTTTTTAAGGAGATGGGGTATCGGAACGCATAAGATTGCTTGTCATGGCGTGTCCATGCGTCTAAAAAGTCGTCGATGTAGCGCGTATCCGCATCCGTTAGCGGGAAGTCGGAATCCAGCAACTGCATCGCGGACTCTCGAAAGCGATCCCATATTGGGCGCAGCTCGTGCCTCTTGTGAGCCCCATTTACTTCGTCAATATAGATCTTCCTCCCCGTTCGCGCATACTCCGTCATCCACAGGTCTTCCTTGAGTTCCAGTTCGATACATTGGCGAAACAGGAAGCAGATGGAGAAAACGTGGACGTCAAGCGTGCCACTGTCTCGCATTGCTGCTTCCACCAGCGCATCGGCTGATCGGCGATAATGCTGACTGAGTTCACCAAAACTCCTTTGATAGCCGATGCAAGCATTAGCCGCAAAGTCGGAGCCGCGTCTGAACGGATCTGTCGGAGGATTGTCATTCATGTGGTCACGGCGCCTCCGGATGAGATGCCGTCAGCCTCCTCCGGCGCGGGGAAGAGTTGTTGCGTCAGGCCGCGCTTGTGCTGCTTTAGGAATTCGATCTTCGCCGCCCGTGCGGTCATCTGAGTGTCGAGGGCGGTGAGGCAGGCGGCGATGGCTGGGAAATTCAGGAACAGACTACGGTTTAACCGCTTCCTCCCCTGCCGTCTTCCTCTTGCGACCGCGTCGGTTCGGGCCAAGGACGCGACTGAGCAAGGATTCGAGGCGCGTGAGAAATGCGGGCGTGCCGCATGGCCTGCCTGTATGGGTCTGTCGCCGGATGCGGTTGACGGCATCTTCGTCTTCCTCGTTGCGAAGCCACGCGGCCCAGTCGTCTATGACACCTTTCCCAGGAGACTCGTTGGATAGTAGCGCATCGGTGCACGATCCGCAATGGGCCGCCGCACTCGACCAGGGATATTCCTCGGCTCGCGTCACCACCCCCGCACGCACCGGGTTGCGCTCCACATAGCGCACCGCCGCCCCTTTATTTCCGCATTTCTTGCCCTTTATGCTATTTTTTCGCGCCGTTTTCGCAGCGGCTTCCTGGCGGCCAATGATGCCCATCGCCAAGTGCGTGCTTAACTTGTTCCGTTGGCGTAGGGGACGTCTATTCTTGCAATAAGTACAAATAAAGGAATATTAGTATTAGAAATATACGTCCCTTTATTATTCCAGCGCGATTGGCTACGCTCAAGCCCTCTGGCGAGGTGTCGCAATAGTCCCCACTGGTACCAACGAATACCCTTCTTCTTTGTGACGGTCTGCCTTCATTAGCAGACAGCTAAGAATGCCGCTTGGCCCATCCTTGTCAAATGTGTACACGCCTGAGATCCTAAGCGACGGACAGGGCTCCTCAAAATCGCGGGCTTGAATCACGTTCTTCTCGCCTTGAACTATCCAGATAAGTGAGAGGTTCTCACGGATAAGAAAGTCTCTGAGGGCAGTTTCTTGAATCAGATGGGCATCCGGTCCAACGGACTGCGCCGTGGGATCAAAAGAGATGAGCTCGCCACAAGCGTTGACGAATTCGGCGTCCTTGCCATTCCAGCGAAGGTCGAGTCCGGCCATCAATTGAGGCGAAAGGAGTCTGAGAGTAAAGTCTTCTTCGATAGAACAGTCAAAGCCATTAGTCTCACTGGAATATTGATGCGTTGTGTGGCAAACCTCAATTGGGCAACCGCAGTGTGGCTTTAACCATCCCGAATCCCCAAAGTACCTGTCTTCAAAATACCTGGCTGCCGGAGACCAACCATGCTCACCCAAAAACAGGCGGTGATAGCGAGGGGCTTCTGTTGACCATATGCCCCCAAGGTTTGTCTCCCCTCTTGCCCACTGCAAAAAGGTCTCTTGATCGTGTGCATGGACCAGAAAGCCTTCGCACATGAGATGAACGCACTTCTGGTCAATTTCGTGCGAGTCCCGATCTGGGGGACACTCCTCCTGCCATCCGAAAGAGCCAGACAGGTTGAGCCAATTTGTTTCTGTAGCAGCATCATAAACGCCGAGTAGCTTCTCAACTGGAGGAATATCGTCGAAGCGGACTACCCACTCGCGGTGATCAGCAAATTCGTCCCAGGCTTCATAGACACAAGGACACCACCAATTGGGCGAGTGGCTCCCCCAACCGCTGCCGCCTTTGACGGACTCCAATGTGCACGACGGGTCAATATCTCTGAATCGGCCTTGCCATGGTCCGCAATAGCCCAGTGTACCGTCTAGTTCTCCGCTATCATCATCGAGCTGGTAATGGTCTGCAATCGACGCCATTATTTCATGATAAGCTATCCACTGGTACTTCTTTCCCATTCTTTCTGCCTTCTTCGCCTCCCGCCCTCGGCTCTGTACTGAGTTGCGGTCAAAATCGTCGAAGGACTCTGATGTCCACCCAAGTTCCAATACTCGTCGGAGAATGTACCACTGAATAATGCGCAGGTTGAATCGCGGTCGACCTCGTGCATTCCAAATGTCATCTTTCTCTCGGAGTATAGCCTCGAGTTCTGTAAGCTGCTTCGGAGCAAGTAACGCATGGAGGTCTCTCTTAGCACTGGATAAGTCTTGCCTCAGCAACTCAGCAATCCGCGACTCTTCATCATCATCTACATGTCCATTGCTTGAACCCTCCTCAAGTAGTAGTCGAAGAGATCCTCGAGGGAATTGCCCGACAAAGGCGTTGACGCTGTTGAAAGTATCCCACGCAACTTTCGCTTGATCCGAAAACTTGCTGACCAGTTGCGCGAGCTTTTTGTCAGGGGGCTGCCACTTAGGCTCTTGAATAGGCACGGAAAGCCACCCATTACTCCACGAATTTGTGCCGATGACATAACGCGCAAAGTCCTCTCTCTTAACAGACTTAGATATATCGTAGCGCCCCCATGAGCGGCTCTTGCTATCAGACAGGTCTCGATCATCTCTCTCAAGGTACTGCTTCAATTCTTCATCAGTCGGAACAACTGGCCACTTACTCGTATAGGGGGGCGAATCTTCTCTGGGGATACAGTCATCTCGGAACCCAAGTGAAGTGCTCGCTCCACAACGCCACGAGCATAGTCGCGCAGAAGGATATGGGTAGGAGGTGTTCCCTGTGCGAAAACGTGTCCGTATATACATGCCGCGACTCTGCCGACATCGGCCGCTGAGCTGGAGCGCATGGAAACTCCGTAGGCGACAGCATAGACTCGCTCCAGAATGTACGGATCATCCACAGCGACAAAGCGATCAATGAGCCTAACTAGAGACTCGGAGCGGTCAGTTAGCAGGCAAACGAGCGCCTTCGTTGCTCGATCACGCAGAAACCTATTCGGAGTCGAGAGCATCCAAGCCAGTACAACGGCGCAGAGGTCGACAGATTCGTCGTCGAGAATCGAGTCCCGCGACACAAGGCTCGCCCAATCAACCAGTCTGTCAATTGCACCTTGCTCACCCCAGGTACTGTGTCTTTGCGCAGTTTCCTATCAAGCCAGAGTGCATTGTAGGGATGGCCCGGGATAACGGATACCGTCAGGAGTGTGTCGAGAGTAGAGTCGTTCTCGTACTTATTGCGAGTAAGTTTATTCAGAAGTCTCCCAGTTTCATCTGAAAATGCGTCGAACGACCGCCAGACAATACTGAGGCGAAAAGCATCTCCAATTCCCCAAGTCTCAAGCACACCAGGTGCCAGAACGGCGAGCTCATGCTTCGTCCTCTCAGGCACCTGTATGCAGAGAGCCTCCAATAGGCCGGACATAAATGGGCGGCGTTCGTCCCAGAGAAGCGAGAGGGGCGCACCCGGCGCAAAGGCGGCCTCGGGCCCTTCTGGTGAAAGGTGCTCATCAAGAAGCGCATTGGCAAGTAAATGGTCCGCCAAGCGGTTATATGCAATATGGACTATCTCTTCGTAAGTTCCGTTCTGCCTACGCACTAGATTCTCTGACAGAAGTCCTTCCGCAATCAGGGCATGAAAAAGCGATCTACTGAATTCCCGTCCCGGCAAATGCGCATCAATAACTCTCTGTGCCTCAGACCGGGAAAGGGAGAAAGCAAGTCCTTCAGAGCACGCCTCTGCAAATGAGTTAAGTGCGCCATGCACCAAGTCGCGCTTGGGGTCGTAATCCAATTCGTTGCTTCTTGCCAATCGCCGATTGACGGCATCGAGATAAAGTCTGAAAACGGCCGTAATTCCATGGAAGCCTCGAGGCAATCTAGTCTCCCCGTTTTCATTGAGTCCTTTGCAGAGGGTCTTGAGAAAGAGAGGATTGCTGAATTCTGGTGTCAGTAGCGGCGTGGATGGTAATTCAAGGCCATACGCTTTGAAGAAGATTCTCACTGCGTCGTACTCATGCTCCTGAAATCCGCGATGGTACACCTTTGTGGCTCGCTCAAGGACCTTTTCAGGAAGCAATGCCGCTTCGTATGAGGAACGAACGGACAATACAACTCCAATCCATGGAGATCGCTCTAGAATAGCAAGGAAAGCGGACAGGTGAGAGGGCCAGATGCTCATACCCGCGCCTTCATTAATTGCGTCTATCATCACGAGGGCTCGACAGTTGGCGGCTTGGGCGGCCGCCTCAAGCGCTCCAACAAAGTCCTCGGCAGAGTAATCGGCCAAATCGACGTGACGGAGAGCCTGAGTCCAAGGGGGATCTTCAGTGAGAAAGCACTGGCCCATCAGAAGCACGGTCGGCTGACCTTCTGAAAGTCGACACTTCGCGACATCGCACAAGAGATGCGTCTTGCCCACACCCGCATCTCCCGTCACGAGCATCAACTGAGAGCCAGCAAGCTCTTCAGCATGTAGAAGGACACCTCTCGTAGAATCGAGTTGATACGAAAGATCGTCGAGGTAGTAGCGTCGCCGTCTAAACGGATTAGTCTGATTGTAATAGTCTTTGCGGGCGCCATCCGAATGGGGATTCTTTGCACTGTATTCGTCTTCGCACTTCTGCAGCGCCGCCCCCAGCTCTGTTGCCGTCTTTTGTGCACTTACCAAATCTTGGACCATCCGCTCGAAAGGCAGAAGGCCCACCGGTTCAACCCCTAGTTCGGCAAATGCAATGTATATGTTCTGGATCTGAGACGAAAGCTGCCCAGTCAACTCCTCAAGGGATTCGTGCTTGGCTTCTCTTCCAGTGTAGCTAAGCAATCTATCCTTGTCGCGTATCAGCCGCGCCTCGGACTTTACCGTATTTGCGAAGCGAAGCGTTCGTCCAAATGACTGAAACTCGTCAGCTATCGGTAATCCGACATGGAGCTCAGGCGTGTATCGCTCGCCGGCACTTCTCAGTGATTCTTCGAGGCGATCAGTAAACCAGGCATTATCGAATCTTCGAACGTCAAACCAGAACTTAAGTCGACCGGATTGCTTTGGTTGGCTCAGACGCTCCAGAAGCTCATGGTCTCCCCAATAGACAAACTCGACATTCATTTGACGTTTGGATGCCCATCCTCTCCACTTCTGAACATGATGCTCCCACTGTTCCAGAGCGGATTTGCGTCCTTTGACCCTGGCGTCAGGTCGATTGATGGGAATACAGATGAAGTACCTTGTCAGGCAGGGATGCTTTGCGAGAGCCGTCTTTACGGAATCATTAAGTTGAGTCCACTGTGAGCTTTCGAGACTGTCAAAGAACTTCGCTTGCCAGCCCCATTCATTGCCGTCAGGGAGAATTGCGAAACACTCCACGCCAGCGTCCGGAGTCCCTTTCCTGAAAAACCTCGATCCTGCGGGCTTTTCCAAGTCGGCTAATTGAGCACATAGCGTTTCAAAGCCTCCGCTTTTGGAGCCGTTCCAAGGTCTGATTGCATGCCATTCGATCGTCATGGGATTCTATGCGACGAATGCACGGTCGTCTGGGACGAACACATTCTGACTCCATTGCGTGCGGATTTATGCTGGTAACATACAGGCGGTGCCTATAGACGAATGGTAAGCTCCCACATTAGAATCTGCAAATTCATCGAACCCAAGAGCCCGTTGCCCCCCTTGTATCGTCAAAAATACGCAGGCACCCCCCCCAGAATCGGCCGCGCCGCGAGGGTAGATCGACGACGCTGTCCCGGATTGCGGTTCAGACCAATACGCTGACCTAGAGTTGCTTTGGCTCCTTGCGGGTCGCGCCGTACTTGCCCGAGAGGGATAGCCGGCCTCCAGGAGGAATCGGCTGACTGGTTGGAATCAACTCCAGATTTGCCTGGCACATGCTCTCGTTGAAGTTGTAGAAATAGAGCACGCCGCCCACAGCGCTTTGTCCCGCGAAATCCGTGAAGATGGTGAAGCGTTTCTGGGGGATGTATGCCGCCAGCTTTGTCATGTCGTTTACGGGTAACCGCTCTCCATACGCGGTGACGGTGGGCCGGACATCCGCGTTCAGTTGGCTCCACCCTTGCGGATTGTAGGCCCAGATCTCGGGACGATACGGACCTTGGATGAAGAACTCGGGATGAATCTTGGCGGGGGCGGCTAGCGGAGCGTTGGTCTCGTTGATGAAGGTCAGCGTGATGTCGACGGTTTGCGTGTCCGGATTCAGTCGAAGGGACTTCTCCAGCACCAGTCCCGACTCCAGGGTGGCTCTGAGGGTTGTGCTGTGCCGGTCTGCTTCAACGATTTCGTACTTGTGCGCAACGACCCTTTCGGCCAGGCCAGGAGTCATATTCCAGTCCTGCCACGTTCCGGTTGCGCGCCCATACGTCTTGTAACCGGTGAGGAATTCCATCTTCAGCTTCTTATCGCGCCAGCGGAGGATGCTGCCCTCCAGTTCCGGGGCGATCCACACCAGATTGCGGTCGTCTTCGAGCGCAAGCAGGGGGGATTCGAGGTATCTCGGCGGCGTCTTGCCGTTCAACTGCTTGATGAAGTCGTCGAGGGGGAAGTAGTCGACGATATTCTTCACGTCGTAGCGCTGCAGCATCGCGAAGTATTCTTCGAGCGTCTGGCTCGGAGGGCGGCGCACGGTAATCGTGTCCTCCGTGATTTCGATTTCCGGCGGGCATACAAGCGCTGCGTACTGAACCGTGGCGTGCACGATGTCCAATCGGCGGCGCGTCTCGTCCGATTGGATCTTGGAATAGGCCTGTTCGAAGATCGCGCGCGCCTTCTCGACGGTTTCGGCGTCGTACCATCCGCCGGCGTCGTTGAAGTTCAGCACCGCGTTTGCCTTGTCGACACGCTTGGTCAACAGCGCGATGTATTCGCGGACATAGGGGGCGGCCTCCTGGTAATAGAGATCGATGAACTCGTTCATGACGGCATCGAAGTCGATGTCCGGATTCCACATGAGCTTCGAGAACATGTACGCCTTCAAAGGAGCGAATTCGGCCACGGTGTCGTACGACCCTTGCGGGAACATGCCTTTCACGCTGTGCGCCGCCAGGAACTTCCCGTTCGGTTGAAGCGCGTGGAAATTCGGCATCGGCATCTGAAAGTTGCGGTAGTTGGTTGTGTAGTCCCACACGTGGAGGCGCGGGGCGATCTTCGACCACGCGTCGATGTCCTCGGCGAAGGTGCGATTCAGGTTGGAGCGCTTGTCGCTGAACGGACGGTAGAAGTCGCACTCGATGCTGCAAAGCTTGATGGCGATGTTGTCGCGGGGGACCAAATGCGCGGGCGGCTTGCGCGTGTAGGTGTAGGCAAGGGTTTCGATCGAGTGGTCGGGGTATTCTTTCGCAAGCATGTCCGCAACCCGGTTCAGACCCGTAAGGGCCGAACCCATGGGCGTGCCTTCTTTCTCGTCGATGGCCCGGCATTGGTCGCATTCGCAGTTGCCGTCCCAGTCCATCTGGCTGATATGGTGCGTCTTCTCGTTGGGGTTGGCCTTAATGTCCTCTCGAAGCTGCTGCATGATGACCTCGGCAACGCCGGGGTTGCTCATGCACAGTTGGGCCAGCTTGCCCGCGTGTTCCGAGGGCGCGTGCACATCGTAGTAGCCTGCGGAATCGGGAAACACCCGCTTGCCGTTCACCATGGAGAAGTACTCGGGGTGGTCCTTCCCGTACTTCTCGGGTGGCACAAAGCGGTAGTAGGAATGGCAGCCAAAGTTTGGACCGGGCAGCCAACGGTGGACTTGGCGATAGTATTCCAGTGCCTGTCTGTCGGAGATGTTATTGAAGTAGGTGGAGTACCGAAACTCGAAGGACGGCTCATACCGGTAGTCGATGCCGGGCAGTGACTTCGGGGCTCGGGGAATGTGCGTTTCCCCCGGCGCCAGCCAGCGGACGCCCAGGTAGTCTTCGATAAACTGATAGACGCCGTAGAGGGTTCCCTGTTCCTTGCCGCCCGCGATGATAAGTTGCGGTGTGCCTGACGTCGAGAGGGTCTTTATCCAGAGTTCCTGGCCACCAAACTTGGCCGCGTCTACGCCCTTGAGAAGGCCGGACGGGATCCCCTGGAATCCGATCCAGATGGTTGGCTTTGCGGTGGGGTTCGCGGCAATTTCCAACGAGTGGCCCAGGACTTCCTTCCAATACTTCTGCAGTTCCTTGGCCGCGAGTCTCTCGGAATCGGATGCTTGGTCCGCAACCACGATCCGGAACTCGCCGTAGCGATCCTGTGTGGTCCAGATTTCCCCCTGCGCGCTTGCTATCCCGTTCACCAGCAACATAACCATGACCGTCGAAATCATCGGATTTTCCCTCTTCGACTTATGCAGACCCCAAGTCTCTGCCCCCCGACGGAAACGGTCTACGTACGGAATTCAATTTAGCGCACGCGACCGCCGCCGCCCGCGCTTGCGGTCTGACGATACGTGGCATCCATACGTATAGGTTCAAGACGTGCCAATAGTCAAGCCGGGCGTTGTCTGAGTCGTTCGTTTGTCTCCGCAATGCGCATGGTTCATGCTCCTATATAACGAAAGGGAGACGTGTCATGGAATTGCAGGGGGAAACATGCCGGTTGCGCACCTTGTCCGTGGAGGACGCCGAGGCGCTTGCCTCCGTGGCCAATAACCGTAACATCTGGCGAAACCTCACAAGCCGCTTTCCCAATCCGTACCGCGTTGAAGACGCGCACGCCTTCATCACACAGACGTTGGAATCGATGCACGATCGCGTCTTGTGCATCGAAGTGGACGGGCAAGTCGCCGGGTGCATCGGGTGTCACCGCCTGGGTGAAGCCACCCACGAACATGAAATGGAGTTCGGGTATTGGGTGGCTGAACCCTGTTGGGGAAGGGGAATTGCCACGGAAGCTGCCAAGCTGATGGTGGAGCACATCTTCGCAACGTATCCCATCATCAGGCTTCAAGCGGGCGTGTTCGGATGGAATCCCGCATCCGCGCGCGTACTCGAGAAGAACGGGTTTGTCCTGGAAGGGCGGCTGCGCCAGGCGGTGAAGAAGGGGGACGAGTACTGCGATCTGCTGATCTATGGTCTGCTGCGACCGGAGGCGCCGTGTGCGGGGTGAATATCGAGCAATTGAGAACGTCAGGGGCAGAGGCTACAATTGGAGGCGACAGATTGATAGCACTTCGGGTGAGTGGAGGCAGGAAATGTCGGACAAAGAGCTGCAGAAGCAGGTAGACGCCATAAAGAGGTTCAAGCGGGACGTGTGCGCCTCGAAGGCGAATGCGAAGGAATTCCTCACAAAGGTTGGCATTATTACCAAGTCCGGAAAGTTGGCCAAAGCCTACCGATAAGGCATGTATACAAGCCCCAATTCGTTGATACTTGGCTTTCACGGCTGCGACAGAGCCGTGGGCGAGAAAGTACTTTCCGGTAAGGCTCAGCACCTGAGTCACAGCGAGAATGAGTATGACTGGCTCGGTCATGGCGTCTACTTCTGGGAAAACAATCCAGACCGGGCTCTGCAATTTGCCCGAGAGCTTCGGGAGAAACCCCGAAAAGGAAAAGCTCCGACTAGGGAGCCTTTTGTCCTTGGGGCCGTTATCGATCCGGGTAAGTGCCTGAACCTTCTTGAATCGAAGTCACTTCGCATCGTTCAGGAATCCTACGAATTTCTGTGCGCGACCGTGGCCGTCGCAGGAACGCGCATGCCGGAGAACAAGCGAGATGAAGAAACCGGCGAATTGTTGAGGCGGAATCTAGATTGCGCGGTGATAGAAACACTGCACGGCCAGGGCAAATCCCGTTACGACACTGTTCGAGGCGTCTTCTTTGAAGGACCTCCGCTGTACGCAGGTTCGGGCTTTCGCGAGAAGAACCACATTCAGATTTGTGTGCGCACGCCATCGTGCATTAAGGGGTATTTCCGGCTTCTGCCGGTAGCCTGATGCATTGGACATGAGATACCTGTTTCAGCGGCATCAACTATCTTTAGCGTACCTGCAACACGCATCCAACAGTGGCCGTTAAGCATACGCGCCGTGCTATCGGAAGCTTCCGTGCAGGCACGTTCTGGATCCGAAACCTTGAGC
>JBAZRU010000170.1:0-11267 GCA_041662805.1 Candidatus Hydrogenedentales bacterium
ATGGACCTTCGACGAGTGTCTTCCCTACTTCAAGAAATCGGAGCGCCAAAAGCGCGGCGCTTCGCAATGGCACGGCGCGACCGGACCCCTTGGAGTGCGCGACCTAATCAGCCCGCATGTCCTTTCGCGACGCTTCGTCGATGCGTGCGAGGCGGAAGGCCTTCCGCGCAACGATGATTTCAACGGGCCTCGCCAAGAAGGAGCGGGCCTCTTCCAGGTCACCCAAACAGGCGCGCGACGGTGCAGCACGGCGGCCGCGTTTATCGCCCCCACCGCGGATCGCGAGAACTTGACGACCATCACGAACGCTCGTGTCCTGCGCGTGCTGGTGGGCCAGGGCCGCGCCCTCGGCGTTGCCTACGCGCACGACGGCGGAGAACACGAGGCCAGAGCCGATCGCGAGGTGATTCTTGCTGCGGGGGCAATCCACTCTCCGCAGCTTCTGCTCGTGTCGGGGATTGGTCCAGCCGGCGAATTGCAGCGCGCCGGAGTCGAGTGCATCCATGAATTGCCCGGCGTCGGCAAGAATCTGCAAGACCACCTGTGCGTTCCCATCGTCACGGAATGCACCAACACGAGCACCTACGACACGGCGGATTCGGCCATCAATGCGGCGAAGTACTTCTTGCTCAAGCGCGGCCCTCTGACGTCGAACCTGGCAGAAGCAGGGGCCTTCATTCGCACGGAACCCGGCTTGGACAGGCCCGACATCCAGTTGCTGTTTGGCCCCATGTATTACGTGGACCACGGCTTCGCGCCGCGCCCCGGCAATGCCTACTCCGTGCTGACCACGCTGCTATGCCCGGAGAGCCGCGGCGAGATTACCGTGAGAATCGGCGACCCCCTTCAGGCCCCCTCGATTCGCGCGAACTACCTCGCCGCGAACACGGACCTCCACCGCTTGGTGGAAGGACTCAAACTGGCTCGCCGCATCGCGCGCAACGCGGCGCTTCAACGGTTCCGCGGACGCGAGTTTCATCCGGGGGACGACACCCAGTCCGACGATGCGTTGGCGGCATACGCGCGCCAAGCGTGCGAGACGCTCTATCATCCCGTGGGAACCTGTAAGATGGGCCACGATCCGATGAGCGTCGTAGACGACAGGCTCCGTGTCCATGGCTTGAAAGGTCTCCGCGTGTGTGATGCCTCGATTATGCCGACCATCGTATCCGGCAACACGAATGCGCCAACCATTATGATTGCCGAGAAAGGCGCCGATATGATCGGGGAAGACTCTAAAGCGTGAGGGAGTTGTCTGACGCGTGGGGTGCTTCCTGCTACAATCGACGCGAAACAAGGACGCGGCATTGCCGCAACCAAAACAGAAGAAGGAGCGGAAATCAGGGACTCGGAAATCAGGGACTGACACAAGCGGAGCGAACGCAGTGAGCGCAGACGTGTCTGTCCCTGATTTCCCCTGATTTCCGCGGGCTTACGCACACGACGAACTTCGTGTGAACAAGCAAAGGGGAATGCGAATGAGGTTTTACGGGGTAGTCCTGCTTGCGATTGCTTTCCTCGCTTCGGACCTTGCGCACGCGCAGAAGCCGGTCAAAGGCTTCGGCGATTTGCGCACCGACGAGGAAAAAATCAAAGCCGCGACGCCACCCGAAGAGGGCACCCCCGAAGCAGCCCCCATGGACATCCCTGCAAAAGTCCAGTCGCTAAGCCTTCTGCAGCGGGTGTCGCAACTCATGGTCGTGACGCTTGAAGGGGCGCCCGCACCCAATGCCGTCGACCGCGAAGTGCTGGAACGCTACACGCCAGGAGGGGTGATCATCGCGTCGATCCTGAGGCCGTCCACCGCCGCCGAATACATCATTTCGTTGCGCCGCACGGAATCGCGCACCGGCATCCCCTTGCTTATCGGCACGAATCTGCATGCGCTGCCGCGCGGTACGAGCGCCGGTCCAAATGCGGACTTCACGCCGCTTCCGACTTTGCTCGCCGTTGCGGCGGCGGGCGACCCGGACGTCACCCAGCGGCTATCCAAGTTCTCCGCGGACTATCTGAAGCTCATGGGATTCAATATGCACATGGGCCCAACGCTGGAGTTGGCGCCCTCCCTTCCGGGGGCAATGGGCACGGTCAATTGCCTGGGCTCCGATCCGGCGTTTGTCGCCGAATGCGGGTCCGTTATGCTGAAGACCCTCGACGATAATGGGATCGTCGGTCTCCCGATGGGCTTTCCCGGAGGCGGGCTGAACAGGGAAGGCAAGTTCCCCGCTGTCCTGTTGACGCCGAAGCAACAGGCGCTCACGCAGGATTTCTTGCCGTATGCGAGAGCCATCGATCAAGGGGCGCCCATTATCCATGTCGGCAATACGCTCACGCCTACCCTCGATCCGAACGACCTCCCCGCAAGCCTTTCGTCCATCGTGATGAATGACCTGCTGCGCGGAGACCTCGGGTTCAAAGGGGTTGTATTGGCGGGACCGCTTGACACGAACGACATCGTCTTGAAATACGAGGTCTCCGAGGCTGCCATCAAGGCGCTACGTTCGGGGGCCGACATGATTCTCTGGAGTCAATCCGGGCGGCGCGTCATGAAGACGGTGGACGACATCGTGAACGCGGTCGAGCAGGGCGAATTGGCCGAAGAAGCCATCAACGTGGCCGTGACACGCGTGCTGGAGATGAAAGAGCGATACAAACTTCGCTTGCACCCGCTACCAAAGGCCAAAGAGGCGGACGCCCTCTCGAAGAAGATCGCATACCCGCGCGAGGCCTACGAGCTTGAGCGCAAATCCATCACGGTGGTCCAGAACAAGAACAACACGCTGCCGCTCATCAAAGGAAAGTCCACCCCGCTTGGCGTGACGGGAGTCTCCGGAGTCACGGCGTTGCGCACCGCGCTCCTGAAACCCCTGAAGTCCGTTGTCGAGCAGAACATCGGCACGGCGAAGTACGGTGGAGAGATCTATGATTTCGAGATGAACCGGTTGACCGGTCGCGTGCAGGGCATGCGGGCGGTGGTTGTGGTCGTCAGTCCCACAATTACCCTCAAGAGCCAGCTTGAGCTGATGCGGCGCTTTCAAGAGAAGAACATCCCCGTTGTGGCCGTGCTTGTCGGATATCCAAGCATCCTCCCGCAATTGGCTGACGTTACGGACGCCATCGTCCTTGCGTATTGCGACCCGGCGTCTGCCGACGGCGTTATGCGCGCAGTCGCGGATATTCTGCTCGGACTCGCGCCGCTGGGTCTTCAGGCGGCCTCGGAAGAATTGAAGCTGAAGGCAGGGGAGCCGCACACGTTCAACCTGATGGACATTATCCGCACCCCCGCTGGCAGGTTGCCGGTTACCCTTGAGCCGCCATTCGTCGCGGGCATGGCTGTGCCCTACGACCCGTCGGCCGCCATCAAAAAAGTCCTGTGGGACTTCGGCGACGGGGGCAAGGCGAAGGAAGCCTCTGTCCAGCACGCCTATGCCGCGCCGGGCCGCTATCCCGTGACCGTCACGGTCACGGACCTGCAGGGCGAGACCACCGCGCGGACGGTGAATTCCGTGGTAGAGTAGGGCGGCATCGTGGCGGGCAAAGCGATATACGGACAGAACGCCGTGCAAGAGGCGCTACGAGCGCAAGGGCGTGTCAACCGGCTCTATCTGGCGCGCGATACGAAGGTGCGCGGGCTGGAAAGTCTCATTGCGGCAGCCAAGCAGGCAGACGTCCCATTCGACTTCGTGCCCCAAGCCAAACTGAACGAGTTGGCCGAGACGCTCGAACATCAAGGCGTCGTGGCGACCGTAAGCCCAGTCGCGTATGTGCCGTTGGAAGAATGCCTGAGTCAATGCGCTCCCAAGGCGCTGCTCCTGGTGCTCGACCAAGTGCAAAACCCCAAGAACCTCGGGCTGCTCATACGGACTGCCATGGGGGCAGGGGCCTCGGCCGTGATTCTGCCCGAACGCGGTGGCGCACTGATGGATGATGAAGTGGTTCGGGCCAGCGCAGGGGCCGTCTTTCATATTCCCGTGGCGGTTTGCGGCAACGTCTCCCAGACGCTAAGCACTCTAAAGGACTGTGGATTCTGGGTTTACGCGCTGGATGGCAGTGGCGAGTCCGACGTGTTCAAAGTGGACTGGGCCGACCGGACGGCCCTGGTGCTGGGCAATGAGACCAGCGGCATACGCCCCGGCGTACTCAAAGCGGCCGATGTGCGGGTGAGAATCCCGCTTGCCGGGGGCTTGGACAGCCTGAATGTGGCCGTCGCCTCCGGGATTGCCCTGTTTCAGGCCTCTACACGTAGCGGGCTCATCTGAACTTGGCCGGTTCGTGCCTTGGAACCTATTCGCGTCACGACGAATACGGGAGTCAGGTATCTTGTTCTTTTCTCGCCTTATTCTTCTCCTCGCGATAATGGGTGTACTTTGATAGAGTCGCCTCCGTAACAGAGGATAGCATCCCCACTATCCTAACGTAGGAACCATACCGGCTAATTGCCGTCAGACTGATTCGCCTTCGCGCTTCTAGCTCCTCAGTTGTCTCTCCGCGTCTCAGGATGCGATTTGGATCTCTTATTAGTTCACGAAGCAACTTTGCGGAGAATGGGCGGGGTCCAATCAATAGGAGTTTCTTTACTGCGAATGTCTGTGTCTCTCGGATAAGTGATTTCCGATCAATGCCAAGGCTCTCGGCCATGTCGAGCAAGTGGACACATATCATAATCGTGCCCGCAAGTAAAAGTGTCAAAACTAGACAAGGCCAAAGGCCGAGAAGCGGAAGCGAGAATAGAGAGGCAAGTACACCTATCCACGAAATGGCTAGAACAAGCACCGCAAATCGAGTGAAGCTTAGCCCCGTCTCTCTGGCCCAAGAAACTTCCCTCTCTAGCACGCCTTGGGCATGACTTAGGTCTTCATGACGCTGCAAGGCCGACTGACAACCATGGCAGATGGAATCAGGGGCAACAGACCTGAGGTCCACACAGGAGCTGCTTCTCCGACAATCTCCAGTATGTTTTCGGTTGACTTCGCGCTCCTGTCGAATGCCCAGTTGGGTGTCTATAAGGGTTGTTCGAAGCGTGAGCGGCAAGGTGCGGCATGTGACTTCTCTGACGCTTCGAAATCGCGTCATCGTCAAAGCCCAGAACTCAATCTGATTGTGATCCGACGCCCTCGTATCCTCAAGGAACACTGGAGAGAATCTATCAAAGGAGAAGACGCTTCCCAAGTAAATTCGCGGTCTCGGGATTTCATCGTCATCATTGGCGTGGTTCATGCTACTTTCCACCTTCCGCCTGTCTGTCTTCTCAGATCCGGTTTTGTGTTGACTCCATTGAACTCGGTTCGCAGCGGCAAGAACCAAACGCTATCTATCTGCTAAACTTCAACTCCACAATATGGTTGTTCTCGATGCTCGCTAGCAGGACGTGATTGAAATTGTTCTTTCGCTGTGAGACGATAGTGTCAAGCAATTCGATCGCTACCTTGATTGCATGAACACGGCTCCCGTATTCAGACTCGAGGCGTTCAATCTGCTCGCGCGTGTGTGCGTCGGACAACAAAGTGTCTTCCAAATTCATGGCCCCTACCTCCTATAGCACATTATACCACGACGATAGATTTTTTCCAAACGTTTGTCTTGTGATAAGTCCATTGCTTGCCCATTTTTTCTTGCGCGACAAGATGTCTATTCTGAGGCTGCATGCGCTCGGAATCTAGGAATGACCTGCGAGCGGCCTCTCGCACTTTTTTGCATTAGTCAATATATTAGTATTTATTAACAATGAATATATACATTTAGTTGGGTGACTCTTGAAACATACGACATATAGTGGGTATTTGAATCGCTCGAAATTGCTTTCTTGACCAAATGGTTCATCTCAGTCTATACTTCCTTCGGGCCATCTTGCAGCGGTATATAAAATAGACAGAAAATAGACAGAATAGAATATCAGAATCCATGTAGTATGGCCAATATTCTGTTAGGGTAGCTTGCGATGATTAGGAAGGTAGAAATTCCTCTTGAAGTCTCCGATGCATCACGGAACTCTACCGAAAACGTTTTGCGTCAGAGAATGGCCAAGATCCTCCGCCTGCGTGGTATCAAGCAGGGCCATATGGCGGACAAGCTGGGTATTCGTCGCGGGACGTTTTCCGCGTTTATGACCAACCGCAGTCGTTCCATGCGGAAAGACTGTATGGAACGCCTGGAGCGGGCCGTTCATATTCTCGAAAACCAGGATCGAATTGTAAGTTTTCAGGATTCCCAGCAGGGAATCTCTACTCTTGCGCTGCCTGATTTCTCAAGGACATTTCACGCGGACCTTCATGGTAAAGCCGCAAGACGCAGACAAGCGGAAGCGCCGGGCCTCGACAGCATCCGGGAAGAGCTAACAAAGGTCTTGGCCAATGGCGATCCGTCATTTGAAGCGAGTCTCCGCATGATTTCCCCCCTTGATTTGTTGCGATTCTATGCGACCTATTTGGCCGTCGTGTCGGAGGGAAATGCACTCAAAGACGGGGGTAAGTAGAACCATCGGTAGGAAGCAATTGCCAGGAACTCAAATCCATCCCGGTGCCGGAATAAGATACCCCGCAGACTTGTCTCTCGCTGAAGCGTCAAAGCGCTCATCCACGGCCCGAAACCACAGGAATATCTCAAAGCTGCCATCCCGCCTCTGTGGCGAAAATCGCCAACAAGCGGCAGCAGTACTTCAAAGACGACCGATATTGGGCCGAGCTTCTCAGCCGATATTTTTCTTGAAGTACTCGAAGTCGTCGATCTGCTTCAATCCGACCCGAAGGAACTCATCGACCTCACCTTGCGAGATGGGCGCGATCTGAAGTTCGGCGTTATTATCGTCCAGATCATCATCGAGGGGAAGCGGTAGTTCGCCATCGTCTGGCATTTCGGAAGGCATCACGAAGAGGGAGGGGTCCAGGAACTCGGCGATGACCTCCGAAATATGGGCCTTCTTCTCTTCAAACGAGCCTTGCTCGATAATCCTTCGGCTCAGTGCGATTACCTTGGCCCGGAACATAACCACTAGGTCGTGGCAATTCGGGCAAGGCATCACAACTACAACGTCCTTAGGGACTTGCGACGTAACAATCCGGGTTGCACCACAGTGGGGACAGGCACTGACTTTCATCGTAAGCCTCTCTACTTCCGAGGGATTGCGGCGGAATAGCCCGCCATACAACGGATCTTAGTCCACCCTGACGGGCCAGTCAAATCCGCTTCCGATCTATTGGACGAACTATGCGCAGGTTTGATTCATTCCCGACCCCCAAAAACTAGCGAATCAGGCGTTGCGCTTGCTCCGGATCGGTGGGAATGTCATGGACGCAGCGAAATCCCGTATTGGGGTCGCGCTGCTCGTATCGGAGTTGTGCCGGCTGGGTTTCGGAAACCTCGCCGTCTTCTCCGGCGGACGCACCGAGGACAATCAAGGCGTCTCCAAACGTGGGGGCGCGGCTACCCGTTGGCGGCGGGTCCAGCAAGGTGCACGTCCACTCATAGACCCCGTCGGCCAAGGAATGGGCGTCGGCTTCAAATGCCCTCTTCCACTCGGATGCCGTGGGCAACCGGGCGTCGTTCGCTGAGGCATAAGCCAATGCATCATAATAGGTTACGCCAGCTACGGGAAGATCCGATGCGAGTGCCGCATCAGGACCCAAGGCGCGCCAACCCCCCGGAACCGACGCAGAAAACTGGAGGAACTGGGCCTCGGTCACAGGCTGGCTGTCGATGTAGAAGCCGTCCGCACCGTCGGCTGGAGGAACGAACACAACGCCTTCGGGTTTGGTTGGCAACGTGGCCAGAAAATACTGAAGCGCATGCCGGGCGTCCTGCATAGCCTTGTCCGTCTCACCGGCTTCCTGCTCCCTCTCGGCCACATCGAGCAACTGCTTGCCGCGTTCTTGTAGGCGAGCTATCGACTCGTCGGATTCGACGCCCGCCGAGGCGCGTTGCGCGGACTGCGCCACTTGCAGCAGACGCTCGAACGCGTTGGCCGATGAATTCGGAGCCGTCGCCGGCGAGAGGGTGGGGGCGCTCGCGGCCTTTTCCAGCACCTCCTTGCGGTACCCTTCCAGACCCTTGAAGCCAACGGCCACCAACGCGAGAATTCCCACGATGAGCGCAATGCCGCCAATGCGAACCCAAGGCACCGAGATGCCAGGGCGGCTGGGCCCCGGCTTCTTCATCGGCAGGCTGCCGCCTTCTTCGACAAGCGTCAAGACGGACCGAAGCTCGGCCTTCAGTTCCGAAACACTGAGATAGCGATCATCCGGCTTCGGCTCCACGCACTTCGCGACAATCGGGTCGAGCGCGGGCGGGACCTCCATCATGAGCTGCGACGCGGGCTTGGGCACTCCCGTGGGGAGGTTCCCCGTGAGAATCTCGTAGAGCATCACGCCGATGCTGTAGATGTCCGCGCGCACGTCGACGTTCCGGCTGTCCTTCAACTGCTCGGGCGACATGTAATGCGGCGTGCCCATGATGACCGCGGTAGCCGTCAGGTTGCCGCTGGTCATGAGCTTCGAAATCCCGAAGTCCATCAGCTTGATGGAGCCGTCCTCCATGATCATGACGTTCTCGGGCTTGATGTCGCGGTGCACGGTGAACTGGTGGGCATACTCCAGCGCGCCGCACAACTGAATCATGAGTTGCAGCGTGGTGGTGATCGGGAGCCGCTGCCCGGCCGGAAGCTGATCCAGCATGGCCCTCAGCGAACGCCCCTTCAGATACTCCATTGATATGTAGACGACGTTCTCGGCGCTGCCGATGTCGTGAACGCGCACAATGTTCGGATGCGAAAGCTGCCGCGCAATGCGCGCCTCGTTGAAGAACCGTTCGACAACGAGCTTGTCGCTGACGAACTGCGGGAGCAACGTCTTGAGTGCAACCTGCTCGTTCAGGGTGTTGTCATGGACCCGATATATGCAGCCCATGCCGCCCCGCCCGACCACGTCGACGATGGCGTAACGCCCCGCCAATACCTGGCCTCGCCGAAACGTGTGCATGCCCGGACGCTGCTGCTGCTGACCGGGATTCCCCGGCGCAGGCGATTGCATGCGCACCTGAGGAAGGGGCGTGCCACACCGGGCACAAGCCATTTGCCCCTCCGGATTCACATGCGCGCACTTTGGACACTTGATAGAGGTCATGGCTCCTTCGCGTAACCAGCAGAACTGCCAACTCGATGGTACCGCGAATCGCAGGGAAGTGCAACGCGGGGGTGCGGCGCGAAGAGCGAGACCGTTCGGTCTCCGCGAGTGGCCGGGTCGGCAAACCCGGCCACAACACGAGGCCGGGTCGGGAGTCCTTGCCACAACACGAGTAGACATCCTGCATTTTGTACCGCTGGCTTCCAGCCGGCTCTTGGGCATCAGCGCACCAACGCCCCCTTGCCACGGAATGCCGCCTGGAAGGCAGCGATACCAATGGAGCCGTCTTCATTTGCCTGGAAGGCAGCGATACCAATGGAGCCGTCTTCATTTACCCGGAGGGTTCGATTCGTCTTCCCCCCCGCTCAGACGCCTTCCCCGAAGCTGGCCGTACGCCGACGTGAACACAGGTTGCTCGGGAAAGTCCAAAACACTATAGTCGAAGGTGTAACAGAGCAGGGGGATCATGAAGCGTACGACGCCAAGTACCGTACTGTGTGCCGCGCTCATCCTTGCCGTGAGCTCTGGATACGCTTCGGCCTCCAGTGGCCCCTTGCTGGAGTTGGAAAAAGACGACGCCGTCCGTGCGCATGTCCGCTTCTTGGCGGCCCCGGCATTGAATGGGCGAGGTCCGATGTCGGAGGGTTCTATCCGGGCACGGCGTTATATCGTGCGCCACTTCAGAGACGCGGGCCTCGTGCCGTGGGGCGACGCCGGTGACTTAGTGCAGCCCATCCCCTTCGGAAGGAACATCGTCGGCGTATTGCCCGGAACCGACCCCGAATTGGCGCGCGAGATCGTTTTGGTCTCGGCGCACTACGACCACATGGGCGACGGAAACCTGGGGGCTGCGGACAATGCGTCCGGCGTGGGCATTCTTCTCGAACTTGTTCGTGAGTTTTCCCGCATGCCTCGAACCAATAAGCGGACCCTGTGTTTCGCGGCATTCGATTGCGAGGAGTTGGCGGCGTGGGGGGCGGTGTCGTTCACGCGGCGCACGGATTTCGATCCCAAGCGCATCGCCACCGTGGTCAACATGGATATGGTGGGCCAAAAGGCATTCGATTGCATGGAGAGCACGCTGTTCATGGGGCGAACGCACACCTTCCCGCCGCTCAATGCGGCAACCCTGCAAGCCGCCCAACACGCGGGCATGCAGCTTCTGCCCTATCACACCCTGCTGGTCGGCCCGCGCGGTGACCATATCGCCTTCACGTCGCTCGGCGTCCCCGCCCTGTTCTTCTCGACGGGACCCTTCTCGGACTATCACACGCGCCGGGACACGGTCGATAGGCTGGACTGGGACCTTCTGAGGCAGTCGCGGACTGTCATCGCGGCAAGCGTGCGCCAACTGGCGTCGGGAGTTCGCCTCGACGCGGGCCCGCCGGAAGCCTTGGGAAGCAAGGATGACCTGCTGGCAATACGTGCAGTATTGGCCGCCCACTCGGGGCAGCCCGATACGGACGCGCAGAAGATCCGCGCGGTCACGGACAGCATCGACGCCATGTTGTCCGCGGAACCGTACTCCGCAACGGAAGCACGGCAACTGATTCCCCAGACGCTCTTGGCGCTCGGACCCAAGATAAACGTTGTGTTCGGTTGGTCCGATTGGAAGATGAACCCGGAGGATGCGGAACGCACGGTGGATTCGCAGGTCTGGCAACTGCTCTTCTTCGAGATGCACGAGGCGGACATCATGGCGCACTACAGAGCCTTCGCCGGGGACTTCTTCGACCACGCCCGGCCCGCGCCGGACCCGGACCCTCTATCGCGGCTTCTCGGGACCACAATTGTCCCATTGCGCGACGACGAAATTGCCGTCGTCGACTTGGGAAACGGACAATACCATCTGGGGGTAGTCCTGCCGAAAGTCACCTTCCGCAACGAGCACAAGAATCAGCGCCTTCTCCGGCTGTTGGCGCTGGCGGACACCCACTTTAGCGCAGGCTGGCAGGTCTATACTTGCCGGGGCAGCCAGGACGACCTCATAGACTATTGCCTTATGCAATCGCTGAAAGACCCAAGCGCCGCCCACAAGAACGTGTGGGTACGCGTGCTGGAACGCGTCGCCCCATCGCGCCCGAAATCCGCGACCATCGAAGATGCGCTCGGACGCCGTCTCGAGGAGACGGGCTGTGCCGATCTGCAAGAGTG
>JBAZRU010000171.1:0-11263 GCA_041662805.1 Candidatus Hydrogenedentales bacterium
GATAGTGCTAAGCTACAAAGCTGAGCTTAAATATGTCCAGCCAGTACTTAACGCAGAAGACTTGACTGACTCGCCGTACTGTGCACCGTCCCGCCACATCATAAACTTTGCAGGTGTCGGAATTGAGATAGCTAAGAGAGCTTCTTTCTGTATGAGACTTGTCGAGGAACGTGTCAAGCCCATGCGGCAAATCAAAACCGGGAGGGAGAAGGAGTTCTGGTGGCAGTTCCGTCGGACAGGCGAAGCATACATTCAGGCCACGAGGGGGATGGGAACCGTCATAGTCAATCCCGTTGTGGCGAAATATGTAACGTTCGTCTTCACGAAACCTGATGTAGTCTTCACCAATGCTTTGAACATATTTGCATTTGAAAAGTATGCGGTATTCACTTCTCTCCAATCCCGAACTCATGAATTGTGGGTGATTCACAACTGCTCAACATTGGAAGACCGGACGAGATATAACCCATCTGACTGCTTCGAAACCTTCCCATTCCCGAAGGGCTTCGAGGGTAACCCTGCGCTGGAATCCGCCGGTAAGGAATACTACGAGTTCCGCGCGGCGCTGATGGTGCGCAACAACGAGGGGTTGACCAAGACGTACAACCGTTTCCACGACCCCGAAGAGCAATCGCCGGACATTCTGCAGTTGCGCGAGTTGCACGCGGTGATGGACCGAGCCGTGCTCGACGCCTACGGCTGGAAGGTCTTGCAGCCCACGTGTGAGTTTCTGGTCGACTACGAAGACGACGAAGACGAGGACGACTCGCCGACGCGTGGCCGTGGCCGCAAGAAGCCCTGGCGCTACCGCTGGCCCGACGACTTCCGCGACGAAGTCCTCGCCCGCCTCCTCGAACTCAACCGCCAATACGCCGAGGAAGAGGCCCTGAGTGGCGCAGGAGCAGATACGAAGCCAAAGCGTGCAAAGAAACTCGACCGAGAGTTGAATAAAGACCTTGAACTATTCAGACATGGAGGCACAATGGCAACATCGAGACTTTCGAAGCTCTCAAACCCACATGGTAAGTGGCTCCTAGATAGGACTCAGGGCGAGTGGGTATATCACGTAGACACTCCCCACCTATTCATTCAGGCGGCTGGCTATTTGAAGCATGTGCACGGCGCAACTGGCACCAAGGCCATTTTCTACCGAGGACAGGAAAAGTTATACAAGGGTGAACTAAAGCCATCACTGTATCGAGGTCTTTCGACAACACCGGGACAACAAAAGCTCAACGAGGCTCTAAACGCATATTTGGCGACAATTGGCGGAATCAGACGTGGGGTCTCTATAGTAGCAGAATACGTGCGCGAGCCTTTGCTCCAGCATTATGGGATTCGGACCCGGTGGATTGACTTGGTTGATAACATCTGGGTTGCTTTGTGGTTCGCATGTTACAGGGCAAATGTCACTGGGAGAAGTGGCGAGTACCTGAATTTCGAACAACGCAAATCCAGCAAGCGAAGTTATGCATATATTCTCTTGATTGAAGTGGATTGGAATCAAGTAGATGGCAGCCCCGGACTCTACTCCGGACCGCGAACGGAAACTGTAGACCTGCGAACTGCGGCCCCATCAACGTACGTGCGCCCGCATGCCCAACATGCCATCTTATCTCGCCTAAAGACTACGAGAACGCACCAACCGCTGGACTATGGGAAGCTGGTCTCGGGAGTCATTCGAGTCGCGCTTAATGATGCCCTTGAGTGGCTTGGTGACGGAGTACTCCTGACGCCGCACGTGCTGTTTCCGCCTCCTTTTTATGACTATGGCTACAGGGACCTTCTCAACTGTGCACCCCCTTCGGGAAAAGGCCTGGGTGCCATAAACCATGTTGGAGCCTGAGAGCAACTTGCATGAGACTTCAGCGAGAGCCAGAGAAGAGGCATACGACCGTTTTGAAGGCAAGCTCTCAAGATAACATGGACCTAAGAGAGTAAAGAAGCGACCACGGATTTCGCGGATGGCACAGATAAACGTGAGCACGAGAACACGAGGCGCTTTTTGTGTCGAAGTGTTCGTTGTCGAGATTCCCAAGCGTTGGTGGGCGGTGATTTCCAGCGATGAGGAGCAATCGAGTGATGCTCAACGATAGGTCGGAACGTACGGTTTGCCTGGGCGTTAAGTTCGTAAAGGGTGAGTGGGTCTCAGTCAATGGCACAGCCCTCCCCGCGATACGAGAGGGGTCGCGTGCGAAATTGATACTCGGCACCTATGCGATTATCGATGAGAGCGTTCGCGCAAGCTTAACCGAGGAGCGATTCATATTCTTCTTGCCACAAGGTACATCCTTGTGGGCGCGGGTAGATGTGCGTCAGACCCCGGAGAACCTGCGGTCGGTGCCGGAATCGAAACATCACTTCCCTCCGCGCAACGAATCCGGTTTTGTGGCGTTTACGCTGCTGGAAGACCTGAATCTCATTTATCGGGGCAACAAGTACTCGAAGCTGGCCGAGTGCAAATGTGCCATTCCGAAGCTCAAACTTGAAGCCAAGAGCGTGAATCACGCGTACGCTCTCATCTCAACCCAGTTGGAGCCTGCACGCCGTTCTCACACAGGCAATGTGTTTAAATGTGTCTACTTCGATGACGGTATGCTTGGCCGAGATTATTTGTGTCTTCTGGAGGAAATGCGGAAACGTGCCACGACTGAATTCGTAGCAGAAGATGAGTCATCCTTGTTTTAGGTCAGACTCTTTGAGGAACGCGAGTGAATACCGCGAAAGTACATCTTCTTGAGGTCAAGTATAAGGGGGGAAAGGTTTGGACGCCAGGACACTGAGTATACGGACAATCTTCGGGCAGGACCGTCGGCACCTCGTGCCGCTATTCCAGCGACCCTATGTGTGGAAGCGGGATGAACAGTGGGCCCCCCTTTGGGAGGACATTTGCGGTGTTGCCAACAAGCTTGTGTCGCAACGGCCATCCACGCGCGCGCACTTTCTTGGAGCTATCGTACTCGACCACTTGCGAACGCCTACGGGGCACGTGGAGACACGTTTAGTTATTGACGGACAGCAGCGATTGACGACGGTGCAATTGTTCCTTGAAGCATTCTGCGATTTCTGTTGCGAGATTGGCGCGGACAAACATCACAAGGGACTGCTGAAGCTCACTCGAAACGACGACCCGATGAGTGAGGATGCCGATGAAAAATATAAAGTCTGGCCGACAAACACGGACCAGGAACATTTTCGGCGCATCATGGAGGCAGGGTCTCCGAGTGACCTCCGGCAATTGTACGGCGTAAAGCCTACTGCGGAGGCGGGGCACCCCATCGCGGACGGATATCTTTTCTTCTACCACTCCATTGAGGAATGGGTCTCGCCAGAAACAGATGGTTTCGACGCCCGGCTCAAGGCCCTCTACGAAACTGTCCACGACTATATCCGCATGGTGGTTATCGATTTGGGCACGGAGGATGACCCTCAGCTTATCTTCGAGACGCTGAATGCTCGCGGTACACCGCTCTTACCCAGTGACCTTGTAAAGAACTTCTTGTTCCACCGGGCGCAGCAAGAGGGAGAAAAGCTGGACAAACTGTACGCGGATTACTGGAGAAGTTTTGATGAGGGCATGGATTATTGGCGTGCTCAAGTGGGTCGTGGTCACGCACAGCGCGCTCGAATCGACATCTTCTTGCAGCACTATCTGACTCTGATTAAGGGAGAGGAGGTGGGACTCGCCTATCTCTATACCGCATTCCGCGATTACGCCAACGATGGGAAAGCGGGAAAGACGCGCGCGCTCCTGGACTCGATTCAAGAATATGCTCAGGCTTTTGAGAGATTCGACTCCATGCCTGCGGGCACCCGCGAAGCAGAGTTCTTCTATCGACTCCGCGCAATGGAAGTGACGACGGCGTATCCGTTGTTGCTCGAACTATTAGTAAAGTATGGGAAGGACAAGAAGGCAACCCAGAGTATCTTCCGGGATCTGGAGTCCTTTCTCGTTCGGCGCATGGTGTGCCAATTGAGTACGCGCGGCTACAACCGCCTATTCTTGGAACTCATCAAAGTGCTACAGCGTGGGAACGGAGAACCGGCTGAGCGCATTCGGGACTTCCTGCTTAGTTCGGATGCGGAAAGCACACGCTGGCCTAAGGACCATGAGTTTCAAGAGGCGTGGTCAAGCACGCCGGTCTTCCGAATTCTGGTAAGAGCACGCGTTCGTATGATGCTGGAGGCTCTCGAAGCCGCAATGCGTTCCGACAAATCCGAAAAACTCCTTGGGGACGAGAAACTGACCATAGAGCATCTGCTGCCCCAGGACTGGCGTAAACATTGGCCGCTACCGGATGATGAATCGGATGAGGAGGCCGAACTGAAGCGCGAACGCCTTCTTCACTCCATGGGCAATCTCACGCTACTTACAAACAAACTGAATCCATCTGTGTCGAATGGGCCTTGGGAGCAGAAGCTCCCGGCAATCTTGGAGTTCAGTGTCTTAACCCTGAACAAGAAACTGCAAAGTCATTCGGAATGGAACGAAGACAGAATCCTCGCGCGTGGCGCAAGTCTCTTCAAATTTGCGCGACGAATATGGCCACATCCAGAGGAGCAGGCATGACTCTCAGGGGGCATGGTAAATGAATAGCGTTGAGATAAGGGCGAAACTCGGAGATGCGTTGCGTCTCGACTTGGTCGGCCCGGACAACGGGACGCCGCTGGAAGGCGAGGTCCTGCCGCAAGCGCCGTCGCGCTGGTATCTGACAGGGTTTCTCGTGCCTCTGGAGGCCGATGAAAGCCAACGCTCCGACGAGACCGCCACTGAGAACATCGATGTTGTGAGCGATTCGGGGGGAGCGGATGACGCGCAAACGCCGGAAGCGGTCACAGCGAAGCGGGCCTTCTTCCCCTCCTCGATGGGCATGAGCCTCTTGATCGCTCCGGAGGCAACGAAAGCCGACGTAACCGTTCAGTGGGGAGACTATGAGCCGCGCGACGAAAAGCCCGGTGAGGGGGCGGCTGAGGGCCTTGTCCGCGAAGATGGAAGTGCATACGCTGAAGAGCTGGACGGCCCAAGCCCGGATTCGGCGGTGGCGGAGCCTGGAGCTACCTATGGTGGGGAGGGAAAGCCTCGAAGGCGTCTTACTCTCTGGTATCGACTCCCGCGTACGACATCGGTAACCGTGCAGTTCCCCGAAAGCACGACGCGCCCGCAGGAATACGACGTGCCGGACAGCATGGGATTGAAGCTGGTTGTGTCGGTTCGCCCGGTGAGCATGAACAGTGCAGGGATGCTTCCCAAGGGCACTCGGTCCGTTTCCATCTTCCTCGTGAATCGACGCACCCCGGCACCTTACGAGACGTGCGATACGGCATTCGTCTTTCAGGCCACGCTCACGGTCAAAGTCGAGCAGCCGCTTGTGCCGCGTCCCAACCTTCGCGGGTTGGATGCAGATGACTGGGATGAGCAGGTGGCGGACCTTCAATTCCGGGATGTCTACGAGTATGCCGTGGGACATGGCATTGCGACGAATGCCGTTCTTGAGCCGGACGGACACTGCCACGAAGTGAGCACGTGCTGGATACCTTCGGCAGAAGTGGAACGCGTTGCGCCTTCGCCCATCAAGGACGTGGAGCTATCGATGGAGGCGCTGGCCCAACTTGCAGATGGCTCGGAGGCCCAGCAGAGGCTTGGGGCTTTGGTTACGAGCTACCGCGAGTGGATTAGCCAGCAGCAAGTCGTTATCCCGTCGGGACCATCACAGCGAGCCCAAACCGGCAAGCAGTTGCTCGACCGGGCCGAAATCGCGGCGAAGCGCATTGAGGCGGGCATCCTGTTGCTGAAGGACCCGCAGGCACTGGAAGCGTTCAAGATAGCCAATCGCACCATGGCAGCGGCAGCGCGGCGGCGTTTTGGTGTGATGCAGGGCAAAGACCCGGCTTCAGTCTCTCCCCCTGCGTGGCGGCCTTTCCAGTTGGCGTTTGTCTTGATGAACCTGGAAGGGATTGCAGCGCCGACGCACCTTGACCGCGAGATCGTGGACTTGTTGTTCTTCCCCACGGGCGGCGGCAAAACGGAAGCCTACCTGGGGTTGGCGGCGTTTACACTGGTCCTCCGACGATTGCGAAATCCCGGTATAGCGTCTGCCGGGTTAAGCGTATTGATGCGCTACACCCTGCGTCTCCTCACGCTCGACCAATTGAGCCGCGCTGCCACGCTCATGTGCGCCCTCGAACTGGAACGACAGAAGGACACTGAGAGGCTGGGGACCTGGCCTTTTGAAATCGGTTTGTGGGTTGGACGCGCCGCCACGCCCAATCGCATGGGGTGCAAAGGCGACAAAGACTCGGAAACGGCACGCGCCAAGACCATCGCGTACAAGAATGATGACCGCCGGCCGTCGCCAATACCTTTGGAAGAATGTCCCTGGTGCGGGACGAAGTTCACGCGCAACTCTTTCCAACTTGTTCCGAACAACGATGCGCCGACGGACTTGCGTGTGCTATGCGTCAATCGCGGCTGTGATTTTACGCGGGACCGTCCCCTGCCCATTCTCGCCGTGGATGACCCCATCTATCGGCGTCTTCCTTGCTTCATGATCGCCACGGTGGACAAGTTTGCGGCTATGCCCTGGACCGGCGAAGTCGGCATGTTCTTTGGCGGCGCGGAACGGCACGACAAGAATGGCTTCTACGGTCCGTGCACGCAAGGTGTGGGGCAAGGCTTGGAGAAACCGCTTCTCCCCCCGGACCTGATTATTCAAGACGAACTCCACCTGATTTCCGGACCACTCGGGACTCTGGTGGGATTGTACGAGACAGCCCTGGATGAACTGTGCGCGCGACCGATGGGAGACAAAAGCGTCCGCCCCAAGATAGTGGCATCCACGGCTACGGTGCGTCGCGCGGAGAAGCAGATTCAGGCGCTATTCAACCGGCGCGTGGTCGAGGTGTTTCCGCCTCCGGGCTTGGACCGGCGTGACTCGTATTTCGCGCGAACACTCTCCTCTCAGGAGAGCAATGCCCGGTTGTATGTGGGCGTAGCGGCGCAAGGTCGAAGCCCCAAGGTCGTGTTGTTGCGGACCTATCTGGCGCTGCTTGGTGCTGCTCAGAAGGCCTACAAGGCGGCAGGGGGGCACCGTAACAAGGACAATCCCGCTGACCCCTACATGACGCTCTTGGGGTATTTCAACAGTCTGCGGGAACTGGGCGGGAGCCGCCGGATTATCGAAGACGAAGTGAGCACACGCTTGACGGGCTACGCCAAGCACAAGCGTGTAGGCGAGCAAGATGGTCTGTTCGATGACCGGAAGATCGCCTATGAAGTCGTTGAATTGACCTCCCGCGTGAGTACGGATAAGGTCGCCGACGCAAAGCGAAAACTTGCCCGACGCTTCTACGAAGATGACCGTGTGGACGTGGCGATTGCCACAAACATGATCTCCGTGGGGTTGGATATCGTCCGATTGGGGCTGATGGTGGTCCTCGGTCAACCCAAGACGAGCGCGGAGTACATTCAGGCAACAAGCCGCGTGGGCCGCGACCAGGAACGTCCAGGATTGGTCGTGACCTTGCTCAACATCCATCGTCCGCGTGACCGCTCGCACTACGAACGCTTCACGGCGTATCACGAGTCCTTCTATCGAAGCGTCGAGGCAACCAGCGTGACGCCATTCTCGCCACGAGCCATGGACCGGGGCCTTGCTGGCACGGCTGTGGCGTTGGCAAGGCTGGGTTATTCCGTGATGACGCCGCCAAAGGGTGCGGGTGCGATTCAAACAGAGCGCGGACGCCTGGATGCTGTGGTGGAAGCCATCGCGGGGCGCGCGGCCTCCCACACCCCGATGAAGAAGGCTGAAGCAGATGCTATCCGGCAACGGGTGAAGGATCGTGTAAACGACTTGCTGGATACCTGGAGTCAGATTGCCCACGACTACGGCAATCAAGGGGTCCAATTGCAGTATCAACGGGAAATGGGAGCCGCACAGCGGCTGCTTTACGAATTTCTCAGCCCGGAACTGAGTGCGTTACATCCCCGGCACAAGAAGTTTCGCGCCAATCGCTCGATGCGGGATGTGGAACCGAGCGTCAACCTGTGGCTGAAGACATTGGACGACGTAGACGTGGAGACTGAAGACGTATGAAAAAGCCTGCAAGTAAGAAGCCCCAAGGCCAGATACGTCAGAGCCAGACAGTCACCACGTTTGGTCCCGGTGCGTTGCTGGACCTCCCCAATCATTCCGTCATTGTGGGCGGTTTGGACGATTGGAGCGGTATCAAGGAGGAAATCCGCGAAGGGCGTCTGGTGGAAAAGGTATCGACGTTACTCGAAATACCCGGCCTGAAGCTCTACGCGCCGCCGCCAGATAACGAAGACCCAACAGGGCCGCAAACCGGAATACGAGCATGGCAATTCCCGGAGTGGTTCATCACTCAAGACATGATTGACGTGGGTATGCCGGGAGGAATCCGGTCGAGGCTGCTGGTCCATCGAAAGGCACTCACCAAAGGCAAGTTCATTGACGCGGACCGGAACAAGCGCGTCGTCGTGCCGATTCGTTTTGTGCGGGCTTGTAGGAAAGGCCATATCGGAGACATTGATTGGTTTGCTTTCGTCCACAAGGGGAAGAAGTGTCAACGCCAGCTCTGGATTGATGAACGAGGAACCACGGGCGACATTTCGGAAATCTGGATACGCTGTGAATGTGGCGACGAGCGGTCTGTCGGTGACGCCGCGTTCCTTGAGAACAAGGCGCTAGGCAGTTGCGACGGCTTCCGGCCTTGGCTTGGTCCTTACTCGCGAGAGCAATGCGGTGAGCCAAACCGTCTGCTGGTTCGTTCAGCGAGTAACGCGTACTTCTCTCAGAAGCTGTCCGTCATTTCACTGCCTGATCGCTCTGAAATGCTGGCGCAAGCCGTAGCCCAGGCGTGGACTCTCTACCTTCAAAAGGTGGATTCGCTTGACAACCTGAAGCTCATGCTCAACCTCTTGCCTCCACTGAAGGAGATGCTGTCCGACTATACCCCGGAGGAGATCTTCACCGAGATTCAGGCGCGCAACGGTGCGACGACATCTGCGGCGGGCAAGTCTGTAAAGCAGGCTGAGATTGAGGTCCTAATCTCAAGCCAGGAGGAGATAGGCAACGACATTCCTGACGGCGATTTCTATGCTCGCGCGCTACCTCGTTCCCTGTGGGATTCGCCAAGCACCCACTCCTTCGAGCGGGTCGTTCTGGTGCATCGTTTGAGGGAGGTGACTGCACAAGTCGGCTTCACTCGATTGGAGTCATCCTCGCCCGACGTGGAGGGAGAACTGGATGCGGGCGTTACGCGTGCAGTCCTGGCCCGCGAGACCAAGTGGTTGCCTGCAATTGAGAATCGCGGTGAGGGCGTGTTCATTCAGATTAAGACGGATGCAATCAGGGATTGGCTGAGTCGCCCAGCCGTAAAAGCGCGTGGCAGACTGTTGATGGAAGGCTTCCAGTGTTGGATAGACGACCATGAGGGTAGCAGCCGCAAGTTCTTCGGCTTGCCCTACATCATGTTGCATTCGCTCTCGCACTTGTTGATCACGGCAGTCTCACTGGAGTGCGGTTACCCCGCCAGTTCTATCCGTGAACGAATCTACTCCCTCGAATCCGGATACGGGATTCTACTTTATACGGGAACCTCCGACGCCGAAGGCACCCTGGGAGGTCTCGTGGAGGTTGGCCGTAGGATTGACCAGCATCTCCACAACGCACTGGAGTTGGGACGACTTTGCTCGAATGACCCGGTGTGCGCGCAACATGGTCCCGCCAATACCCACGAGCGACGTTTCCTGCACGGAGCAGCATGTCACGGCTGTCTCTTGACGGCAGAGACTTCGTGCGAACAGTACAACGACTTCCTGGACCGGGCGTTGGTGGTGCCCACGGTTGAGAATCTCGGAGCGGAGTTCTTCACTACCCCATGAGCACTACGGAGTCAATTCACGATTTGACAGCGGCGGACATGCGGACCCTTTCCGATGCACTCAGGATGGGAAGGATAACCGCGCCCTTTTCAGTCATCGGGATTCAACGGTATTGTCCGAATGGAAATGCCGCCGTTATCGCGGCGACGCTTCAGACCTTGAATGATGAGGGGGCCACGCCAAACTCGATTGCCGTGATGTTGGGCATACTTGCGGATGGCAAAGTCCCGAGTCACACGACGGACGATATGGTGGACCTCGTATGGACCGGTCCTGAGACTCCTGAAGCGCCTAGCAGGGATACTGCCGTGGTTGTCCGAGAACTCTTCGCAGCGGCCCGCCAGCACGTCCTCGTCGCAGGGTACGCCGTCTATCAGGGGAAGGAAGTCTTTCGTGTTCTGGCCGAGCGGATGGATGCGTGCCCCGAGTTGAAGGTTGAGATGTTCTTGGACATCCAGCGTGGCCACGGCGACACAACCATATCCGCAGACCTCGTTCGACGCTTCGCGAAGAGGTTCAGGTCCGAAGAGTGGCCCGGACAGCGGATGCCGGACATCTACTACGACCCTCGCGCCCTGGAAATGGACCGGGTCAAGAAAGCGGCGCTTCATGCAAAGTGCATCGTGGTGGACAACTCCGTGGCGTTCGTGTCCTCGGCCAATTTCACAGAAGCGGCGCAGAGCCGAAACATCGAGGTCGGCGCGCTCATCAAGTCGCCGTCGTACGCCGCCCGCCTTGTCCACCACTTTCATTCCCTCGCGGCGGCGAATCTGCTTGTCCGTGTTAGGGTTTAGCTACGAAGTTCTTGTGAGGTACATGTTCGCCAAGCGAGGTCGAGCTTGCGAGCGAAGATGGACTCGACCTGATTAGGAAAAATCAAGCACGAATTCATTGGCGTAAAGGACGGGCCATATGGAGTGCTGCGGTACACAGTCGCAAAGTCGCACCTCGCACGCAGATGTGCAGTTAGGGTCATAAAACACCCATCAAAGTCTTAGAATTCGAGACACTAACGGTGCGAGTTGGAAGGCAGGCAAACCTTTGGCGAAGTTATACTTGGCACCATATTGTATTCAGCTTGGATGTTGAATTACAGTGTACGCACTAGCTTGGCACTTATGCTGCGTAAATGGTGCTTTGCTGGCGCACTAACAACTCTTGAGTCGGGAGGGGCTGTATGAGCTTGGAGCAGGAAGAAAGAAGCGATCATAAGGGTCCTTGGCGTCCGACAGGCGATGTTACTGTGGACAACTTGCGCATGATTCTTCTGTGGCCATTACGCCTCAGAAAGTCAAGCAAGTCCGGCGCATCCTTCGGAGAAACCTTAGCCAAGGGGGGCAAAGGGCCATGGAAGGAAAT
>JBAZRU010000172.1:0-11223 GCA_041662805.1 Candidatus Hydrogenedentales bacterium
TTATCGAAAGTCAGCTCAGGACGACCTCACGCCTGACCAGATACGTGCGTTGAACCGCATCGTGAAAGAGGAATTCGGATGAAAGACAAGGATTTCGGCGACCTCATAGCGAGCGTTCGCGAGGCGGGCGCGATCCGCAAGGGGCAGAAGAAACCCTCCCGGACGTTCGACTGCCACCCGGCGGATATCCGGGAGATTCGGCAGAGACTCCACCAGACGCAAAGCGACTTTGCGATGATGATTGGGGTTAGCGTGGCCACGCTCCGCAATTGGGAACAGGGACGGCGTGTTCCCGACGGCCCTGCTCGCGCCCTGCTCCAGGTGGCGTCGAAGAACCCCAAAGCAGTAGCAGAGGCCCTCGGAGCCTAACCCCAAGGGCCTCTTAATACTTCACGCGATTGCGCTGTCCTCGGTTACGCTTCCAGCGTTACCTTGTAACCCAACGCGTCGGCCATGGCGTATACCGGTTCTTTGATATCCCCGTAGAACGTGACCCGGTGCCAGCCCCAGCGGTCCCATTCCGTGTACAGCTTCTCGAAATCGCCGATAGGCTCGGCCGCAAGTTTTGTGCGGCACGCCCGGTCATCGGGGTCGTTCGCCACGGCCTTGCCCTGGTGCATCAGGATCTCTTTGCGATCCGACGAAACCTGGAGCGTCGTGGTCATATACCCCAACGGCATCACCGACCGCACCGACGCGCCCTGCCGGTCTTCGGAGTGCGTCAGGATCTCAAACGGATTCGCTTCCCCACGCGGGCCGAACGCCTTGTTCGACGCGACGCAATGGGCGTAGATGATCTGCCGCTTCGACGTGTCGATCACGGGATCCGAGATGTAGCCCGGACGTCCCTTGGTCAGCAGGCCAAACGCGGTCATCGTCGCCGCCGACGGCACATCGCACTCACACCCGCCGACAAGCCCTTCATTGTTCAGTTGGTGGAACCCCAGGCACGGGTACGCATGAATGTGACCACCATAGAATCCGCCCAGGCAATTGATCGTGATGGCGTTCGCCTTGTGCTTTTTCAGCACCGCCTTCTCCGCTAGGTACATGGCTGCCGAAGTCTCAAGCGTCTCGCGTGATACATCGACCACCGAACTGGCCGTCTTCTGCCACCGATCAGCTATCTCAGCCGCCTTGTCCTTGTTCGCGTTCTTCCACGCCTCGTTCAACTCGGCAAAGGCGACGTACTCCACGGGGATGCCCATGAACGGCGCAGCCTCACTGGTCTTCTGGTCGCGAACCGCGAGAATCTTCGACTTCTTCATCTTGCGTATACACCGGTCGATATCCAAGACATTGAGGTCGTCCGACAAGCACGCCAAGTCGCCCGGCTTGGGTGTCCGGTCAATTCGCGATTTCGCCGTTGCCGCCACGAAGTCCGAAACCGATCCACCCTTCGTCACAATCTCGAAGCACTTCACCGAAGCGACAAGGTCTTCCACATTGGACGAAGCGACATATCCCACGTTCTGCGTCTTGCTGCGCGTGAAGGCCGACATATACACCAGATGCCCGCCACTCCCTCCAAACTGGAAATCGACATAGAGCACGGGCTTGCCGGAAGTCGCGATGGTCTGCACCACGCGATTCCACGCGTTCATCTGAAACACGACGTACCCAGCGACCGGCGCCGCCGCATCTTCCTCCAGAATCTTCTTCGCCTGTTCCTCGCCGGTGGCCAACGCGGACACAAACTCAAACTCTGGGCACCCCTTGGCCATCTCTGCGTTGAATCGATCCATCACAGGAACGAAGTCGAATCCCACATTGGGCCAGTCCGGTCCCGGCTGCTTCGCCGCATGCAGCGAATAGATGACCTTGAGCCGAGGTTTTCCATCGGCGGCATGAACCGCTGTGGGGGAAGCGATTAGCCCAACCGCTCCCGCGCACGCGGCGCATCCTGCCGCCAGAAACCCCCGTCGACTAACTCCGCCCCCCATACACCCCGATCGCGTTTGCATCGTCTTCATGACGGCATCCTTTCCCCCTTTGATACTCTGACGAACTACCCCTCTACTCTACATCCGAAGTCATGAGTTGCGCTAGCCCAAAAAAGTTAGGCCGACCAGACTGTTGGAGCCCTGAATACCCTGGCATTCCCGCCATTGACTCCGTAAGATCATCTGTGACTGGGACCGCAATTCTTCACCGCATTTGCAGAGGACTACGTCCTTGGGAGGGGCCATGAGCGACCAACTGAAGTCCGCAGCTAAACGCTTGCTAAATATCGGTTTGGATGAGCTGTCCGAGCTTGAGCGGAATGTAGTTTCCGGGATTATTGAGCGTAAGCCCGTCAGCCGCAACACGACCGTCGAGTTCGGAGAACAGCTTACCTTCGGCCAGCGCATCGCCGATCGCGTGGCAGCCATCGGCGGCTCGTGGACCTTCATCATCGGCTTCGCCGTCGTGCTCACCATCTGGATAGTCCTCAATTCGTTCATCCTTCTGCGCAGCGGGGAAGACTTCGACCCCTATCCGTACATTCTCCTGAATCTCGTACTTTCTATGCTTGCGGCGATCCAGGCTCCTCTGATCATGATGTCCCAGAACAGGCACGCAGCCAAAGACCGCTTGGATGCTACCCATGACTACGAGGTCAATCTCAAGGCCGAGTTGGAAATCCTCGAACTGCACCGGAAAATCGACGAACTGCGCGATCTACAATGGAAGGAGCTGCTGTCCATGCAGCAAGAGCAGATTCGGCTATTGACCGAGGTGCTCAAGGCCCGGCAATCCTGACACCAAGACCTTTGAACTCTTTTCCGTAGGAGACTAGAATCAATGCGCTGCGTCTCAGGAAGTCGCGGCGCCGGTAGAGGGCTAGATCTCGGAGACTCCGGGATTCAACGTTGGGGGATGAGGCAACATGACCGAAAAAGACGCAAGTTCCAAGAGTACGCGCCGAAGCTTCATGAAAACCGCGAGCGCCTTGGGCGCGAGCCTTTATCTGGCTGGCGCAACGAAAGCAAAATCCGTGGCGAGCGCCCAAGTCAAGGTGGAAGCCCTTGCGCTGAACGGTGGCCCAAAGGCCGTCGATATTGCCCCGGCGAACACCCAGAAGTGGCCTCTTTATGGCGACGCGGAAATCCAAGCAGTTACCGAACTCCTGAAGAGTCCCGATTACACGCCGGTGGCCGCATTCGAGGAGGCGTGGAAAGCCCACTTTGGTTGCCCCCATGTCAAAGCCCACTGCAATGGCACCAGCGCCTTGACGTCGATGTGGTTTGCCCTCGACCTTCCTCCCGGCAGCGAAGTCCTCGTGGCAAGCTACAGCACGTGGTTCCCCGTTGTCCCGATGCGCTTCTTCGATTTGGTCCCCGTCTTCGTCGACGTGAATCCGAAGACGCTCAATATCGACATCGAGGACTGCAAACGCCGGCTCACCGCCCGGACGCGCGCCATCATGCCCGTCCACTGGTACGGTATGCCCTGCGACATGGTGGCCATCGATGCCTTTGCCAAAGAGCATGGCCTTGATGTCGTCGAAGATGCCAGCCACGCCCATGGCGCAAAGGTGGGCGACACGCTCATCGGGAACTGGGGGCGCATCGCCGGTTTCAGCCTTCAAATGAGCAAGCCGCTCCCAAGCATCGAAGGCGGCATCGCCAACTACAAGAACGAAGTTGACTGGGAACGCGCCACCGCATACGGCAACTACGACCTTCCCAAATCTTTCCCGGAAGGCAGCGCTTACAGCAAGTATCAGGGCACGGCGTTCGGCAGCAAGCTGCGCATGCACCCGGTCTCCGCCATCTTGGCCAAGCACCAGCTTGCACAACTCGACGAGAGGAACGCAGCGGGTATCGCCCAGGTGCGCAAGCTCAACGACCGCATCACGCAACTGCCGGGCCTCGTCGAGCAGAAGGCGAATCCCGATATGAAGCGCGTCTACTACTCGAAGAACACGATGTTCATCGACGAGAAGGCGGCGGGCATGTCGCGCGCGGCAGCCGTCAAAGCACTTCAGGCGGAAGGCGTAGAAGTCGCCGAGGTTTCGTGGACCCTGCTTCACACGTATCCCGTATTCCAAGAATCCCAGTGGTGGCGGCACATGCCTGTGCTTCCCGCCGAGGGGACCGTGCCAGGTTGCGACGAAGCCAACAAGTCGGCAATCCATCTGCCGTACTTCACCTCCGACCAGCCTGAGTTGATCGAGAAATACGCAAAAGCCTTCGAGAAAGTCTGGGCGCATCGCGACGAGTTGGGCAAAGCCTAAGACCGCAAGGTGGAGCCCCGAGGCCAATGGGCCTCGTGAGGCTACAGTGATTTCGAGGGACTCGGCGATTCGTCGCCGAGTCCCTTTTGCATTATCCTCTGTTTAAGGTCGAATGAACGTACAACCACGGAGCGGATGAAGCGTCATGCAGAATCTGGACAGACGGCAATTCCTCATTCGGGCGGCAAGCATCGGCGCGGGCTTTACCCTCGCAGGCCGTCTGCACACAGCGGAAGCCGCGGAAGATTCGAACTCGCAAACGCCTTTCTGTTTCTGCGTCATCGCGGACCCGCACTGTTCCGAAGCCCCTTCAAAAGGTCTTGAGAAGGAGGGCACCGGCCTTGACAGATTCTTCAAGGCGATCAACGCCATAAAGCAACTGCCGGAAGAGGACAAGCCGGACTTCACTCTGCTGTTGGGCGACCTTCACATTGACGCCCTGACATCGCGCCTGCCCGAAGTGGCCATCCCCTTGCACGCCACGCCCGGCAATCATGAGGCCGATCAGGAGAAACGCAAGGCATTGCGTGCCCTATTTTCAGGCGATTTCACCATCGACGGCAAGGAATCCGACTACTACAGCTTTGTCCACAAAGGCGTGCGTTTCATCAGCATGTGCGACGCCGGCAAAGGCGGCGAGCACGTGGGCCAGCTCTGCTCCGAGAACATCACGCCATCCGGGCAGTGCGAATGGCTCGAACGCGAACTGTCCGCGCCTGAACCTGGGAAAATTCTCTTCTCCCACATCCCCCCGGAGCCGAACGGACAGGATCGCAACATGTACCTCAGCTGCAACGACTCCCGCTGGTTCAACGCCCTCGTACAAGAGAAGCAACCAACGGCCATGTTCTTCGGCCATCTCCACAACGCCACCGCCGAATACGCCATCGGAAAGACGCGGGTGTTCACCGTGCGCTCCAGTTGCTGGAACTCCGGCAAAGCCCCGATAGGTTTCATGCACGTCCGCATGACCACAGACGGAATTCAAATGCGCGAGATCGAGACGGGAAGGTGCGAGTAGGCGGCGGACTTGCCGAACGCGGCGCGACGAGGTCGCGACTCAAGGAATCTAAAAGAGGCCACAGGAAGCCAATGTGCAAAGTCGAAGCATTTATAGTATACTTAAAACACTTATATTGAGTGGATTAAATATATGGATACTGTCTTTGACGAAACCCGCCTGAATGAAGCGTTCATGCTCCTCGACGGACGCCTGCGCCTGATCGGGGCTTCGCCGGTCGGACTCGTCGTGTGTGGCGGCGCATCCTTGCTGGCGACGGGCCTCGTTTCCAGAACTACGCGCGACGTCGATATCGTGGCAATGATGGCCAAGAAAGGCGCATTGACAGACCCTGACCCTCTTCCTGAAGCGCTTATACGAGCATCTGGTGAAGTGACGGAGGTTCTGGGGCTTCCCGAAGATTGGCTCAACAATCGACCGAGTCGAGGCGATGGAGGACTCTTCCGTATGGGGCTTCCTTCTGGACTGTGCGAACGCCTGCAATTGCGTCATTACGGCGCGTGCCTTACCGTCGGATTCATAAGTCGCTTGGACCAAATCCACTTCAAGCTGTACGCAGCTGTAGATCGAGGCGGCTATCACATTTCAGACCTTGTTGCTCTCAACCCGGCGGATTCCGAACTCGAAGCGGCGGCACGCTGGTCAATGACGCATGACGTGTCCGAAGGCTTTCGTGGGGCATTGAAGCAGCTACTCATGGATCTGGGCCATGCTATCGTTGCTGAAAGACTGTAGAGACTCATCGCTCAATACCATCCTGGACTTTCTTTGGAGGCAGTGGTCGGCTGTGGGCGTTACCGGAAATGCATCGGGACATGTAGCCCGTGTCGTCGACCCAGAAGCGCTATTTGCCCTGACCTGCACATTCGGCCGGTACGACCCACGCTTGTTCGACGAGGTCTTGGATTGGATGGCAATTCATGACCGCTTCGTAAACATACAGCGTATGAAGAATGTTTTTTCTCAATCGACTTTCGCGGGACGCAGCGCGATGAGCGCTTCGACCCGCGCCCTGCAACGTGCTACGGGCAACGCAAAGTGGAGACTCCTCGCCGAAGACCCAATTGTGTCCCCAAACGTGACCCCATTCTTTCTGCTGCCCGACGGAAGACCAATCCCAACGCGAGGCAAACTGGATCCTGACTTCAAGGTGTACGGACTTCAACGTGCCCCCGTAAATCTGCGTCGGCTTGCTCGCGTCTTCTCGCCCGAGGACTCTGCTAGCTTGCTTTTGAAACTGCGGGCGCTCCTGGGCGTGAACGCCCGTAGCGAGATTCTGCTGTTTCTACTCTGCAATCGTTACGGCAACTCGCATGAGATCGCGCGACATACGCACTATTTCCAGAAGACGATTCACGACGCGCTCACCGACCTAGAGTGCTCCGGTTACGTCGAATCCACAAAGACAGGCCGTGAACGCCGGTTCTACATGTCTTCTTCGGAATTGAGTCAAGCTCTGATAGGAGGCGGACCTGCGCCGCTGTGGGTTGACTGGCCCGGGATTCTTGCCCCGATTGAGACATTCTGGCGTAGCCTCGACGGAAGCCTAGGCAGTGAAGAAGATGAACGTACGGTGGCGTCGGAGCTCTATTTCATGAGCAAGAGGCTTGCCGAATCGCATGCCCTCCGGGAGAACGTGGCCAGTAGTGCGACTCCCAAACCTAACAGACCGCCCCAAGAGTATCTGCGCTATTTCCTGGATGCCCTTCAAGTGCTGAAATAGGGTCATTGCTCCCCGCATCTTCCTTCTCCACCCATCGTGGATGCGCATACTCCGCGTAATGTGGACTGACCGTGCCCGGAGGGGTAAAATGCCCCAAAACCTCGACATGGCTGCGATTCCGCGCAGTAAGAAATGGGAGCACCAATGAGAAGCGATATCGTAAAAGTGGGCCTCGAGCGGGCGCCGCACCGTTCGTTGTTGTGGGCCACCGGGCAAATCAAGTCTCAAGATGATTTCAAGAAGCCGTTTATCGGCATCTGCAACAGTTTCATCGAGATCATCCCCGGTCACGTGCATCTGGACGAGTTGGGGCGCTTGGCGAAAGAGGCCGTGCGCGAGGCGGGCGGTATCCCCTTCGAGTTCAACACCATCGGCGTGGACGACGGAATCGCCATGGGCCATTCGGGCATGAAGTACAGCCTTCCCTCGCGCGAACTCATCGCCGATTGCGTGGAGACCGTGGTCAACGCCCACCAATTCGACGGGCTCATCTGCATACCCAATTGCGACAAGATCGTGCCCGGCATGATCATGGGCGCGATGCGCTGCAACGTCCCGACCATCTTCGTATCCGGCGGCCCTATGGAAGCGGGCAAGACGAAGGACGGCAAGACGGTCGATCTGATTAGCGTCTTCGAAGGCGTGGGGGCGTATCAGAAGGGCGAGATGAACGACGACCAATTGCTGGACCTCGAGCGCAACGCGTGCCCGACCTGCGGTTCCTGCTCGGGCATGTTCACCGCAAACTCGATGAACTGCCTCTGCGAAGCGCTTGGGCTCGCGCTGCCCGGCAACGGCACCCTGCTCGCCACGCAAGGCAGCCGCCGCGAACTCGTGAAGCAGGCCGCCCGCCAGATTCTGAAACTCGTCGAAGCCGGTTTGAAGCCGCGCGACATCGTGACCCTGAAATCCCTCGACAATGCCTTGGCGCTTGACATGGCCATGGGTGGTTCGACCAATACGGTGTTGCACACGCTGGCAATTGCTCATGAAGCAGGCGTCGATTATCCGTTGGAGCGGCTTAACGAAGTCTCCGCGCGCGTGCCCAACATCTGCAAAGTGTCTCCATCCAGCAAGTGGCACATGAGCGACGTGGGCGAAGCCGGCGGCATCAGCGCCATCCTCGCCGAATTGGCGAAGAAGCCCGGCGCACTGAATCTGGATTGCCCGACCGTGACGCTCAAGTCCCTGGGCGAGAATATCGCGGATGCCAAGAGCACGAATCTCGAAGTCATTCGCCCGCTCGATAACGCCTACAACAAAAGCGGCGGCCTCGCCATTCTGTTCGGCAATCTGGCTCCGGCGGGCGCGGTCGTGAAGGAAGCCGGCGTCGACCCGGCCATCCTTCGGCACACGGGAGAAGCCATCGTCTACGAATGCGAAGAAGACGCGATGAAGGGCATCCTCAAGGGCGAAGTGAAAGAAGGCCACGTCGTGGTCATCCGCTTCGAAGGCCCGAAAGGCGGCCCCGGCATGCGCGAGATGCTGTCGCCCACGTCAGCGGTCATGGGCAAAGGCCTCGGCAAATCCGTCAGCCTCATCACGGATGGACGCTTCTCGGGCGGCACGCGCGGCGCCTGCATCGGCCACGTCAGCCCCGAAGCCGCTGCCGGCGGCCCCATCGGCCTCATTCGCAACGGCGACATCATCGAGATTGATATCCCCGCGCGAAAGCTGAACGTCAAGCTCTCCGATGCGGAACTCGATGCCCGCAGGAAAGCAGCCGCCCCCGCACCCGACCGCAATCTCACGGGCTGGCTCAAACGCTACCAGCGCATGGTCACCAGCGCCAACACCGGAGCGGTATTGCAGTAGAAATTGCGTCAACGCCGGGTGAGAACGGACCATCGTCCGTTTTCGCCCGGCGATTGCTTTTGCTGTCAGCCCGCTTCGCGGGAATTGGATCGCCGTTTACACCGCGAATGATAACCCTCTCACTTCGCGAAAGATGTACGGCGCGGTACTGGATTCTGTTTCCCCGGTCTTATTCGACGGTTCGATTGAAAAGAGGACATTGACAATCTCTGACGTGACCAGGATCTCATCGGCACCATTTCCGTCGATATCGGGAAGCACAAATAGTTGCGGCGAAGTCATATAGAAGCCGCTATCAGGGTTCGCGGTTAAGTATTCGAAATTGCCGTACTCTTCCCCTGTCGTCCTCTTCATAGGCAATGGCAGCCACGTGCTTCCCGATTTCATCATAGGCTGCAAGAATTCGTTGCCTGTGCTATTGTCTCGCACGACAGCAAGTACACCCTTGTCGTTCGGAAAGCGGCAGTACATATCCCACGTGAATTGCAGGTGTCCATCTGAGAGGCTCAGAAAGGAACAAGCCTCGCGCACTATTTCGTCAGCGTCACTCCGCGGGCTAAGTTTGGAGGGAGCGATACCGCCAAGGAAACCGACGGTCCCCTTGAATGATAGACCGCACACCTGCCGGTCCGAACCCCGCCACGTCAATTCGCGCGGATACTCGTCGAGCACGCCTACAAATCCTCGATACCCGTCCCCCGAAGAGATCACGGCTGTTCCGCGCAACGTATTGCTGCGGCAGATGAAGCTGTCGAGAAGAAGAACGCTGTAGACGTCTCCGAGTTTCTCGCGGATGGAGGCAAAGACACGGTCTTGAATGGACCCATCCAAGCGCGTGTTCATGAATCCTTCGTCGAGTAGAGCGAGGTCGGAATCGGACTCAACGAACGGTTCGAGTACATTGTCGTACTCTTCGGTGAGTTCAGTGAACAAGCGCCCTTCGCTGCAAAGTACGAAGCGCAGGTCGCTGAGCGGTGTCTTGGACGTGAAGCGCCCTCTGACCTTGTCTCCATGATGGAAACTAACGTAGAAAGTGATTATCGTCGATACCACAACGACAGGCGCGAATAGGATGAACGCCAATCGCAGTGGCCCGAGGAAACCACCCGGAATCGAGAAGAACCCCCTGTAACGTCGAGGCGTTTGTTTTGGCTCATCAGCGTCGGAATTCATGTGCACACACTTCGGCAAGCGAATTTGTAGAGGCGCTGCATTGAATAGCGTATAGAGACCACAGCTCGCGCTAGACTTCCGGACCTGTGGAACGGGCCCTGCGTTGCAGCTCTCGGGTACGAGTGGCCCTGACGATCTTGCGCCGTGTCTTGCGTAGGGCTGGCGCGAAACTCACTACAAGCTGAGAATTCAAGGCTCCTGCTATCTTCCGCAGCATTCGCAGCGAGTGCCCTTGATAATCCGGAGACTCCATGCGGCTAATCTGTTGCTGTGTTGTCCCGACAAGCCCTGCTAGTTCGCGTTGAGTCAATTGGGCCTGTTCGCGAAGGTCTGCAAGCTGCAACGCAATATCCCACGCCGCGTCCGCGTCGCGAAAGCGTTCGGCAAAGTCGGGGTCCTTGAGCTGTTCCTCCAAATAGAGATCGAAATTGGTTTTCTTCACGGTCTATTCCTGTCTGTCCAGTCTTGCTTTCGGGCTAGCGCTGTATCCAGATCGACTTGGCGAAATGCCTGGGCTTTGTTGCGGACTCCGTGCACAACGACAATGCGGCGTCCGCGGACAAAGAAGTAGAGAATACGCGTATTCAGCTTCCCAACGTGTCGGAGCTCGTAGATGCCATTACCCAAGGGTTTGGAAAGTGGCGGACGGTGATTCATGCTGTTACGGAGCTTTGCGAGTCCAGCGATCACTGCCACATGATCGTCTGAGTTCCATTTCCTGAGATCCTCAAGAAAGTCACGCACCGGGCAGTTGCCCGAAGATGTCTTATACAATTCTACGCGGAAGACCATTTTAAGGCAACATCAAATTTAGTGTACTGAACATAGTGCCCATACACTAGCTGTACGAGTGTCTGTTATTCAACCCAGAAGCGCTAAACGCACCGAGTTCCAGATTTGGGTCATTTGTAGTCACTTCTTCCCCCTTGACACCCACCCCCTCTTGCTGTTTACTACCGCCGCCACTGCAAGGCGAGTAACCGAGGGAGTCCTGGGATATGCCTGTCCATCATGAGGACCATCCGCATCTGGTCAACAGAAATGCGCGGTATGGGCTGATTCTGTTTGCCGTCTACGTTGTGTTGTACGGCGGTTTCATCTTTCTGGCGGTGTTCCGAACGGATGTAATGAGCAAGGGGTTGCCGGGCGGGATGAACCTCGCCATCGGCTACGGGTTTGGGCTCATCGCGGCGGCGCTGTTCCTGGCGCTCATCTACATGGCCCTGTGCAGGCGTCCCGTGACGCACGAATCGAATGTGGAGGGGCGGAAGT
>JBAZRU010000173.1:0-11167 GCA_041662805.1 Candidatus Hydrogenedentales bacterium
CGGAGTTCGTCGTTTTCCGTTTTGAGTTCGCGCAGGGCCTCCACGGCAAGCGCTTCAAAGCCGTGAACGCCGATTTCACGGTAGCCATCGGAGGCAACTTCGACCCACTCGGGAATCACCTTCTCGACGTCCTGCGCAATCATTCCCATGCGTGCCCCGGCCGGACAACCGCGCTTTTGGCCCGTCTCGTTGTACTCAAACGTGACGCCCCGCAACTGCAGCAACGTATCGAGCGCGTTACGCAAGGCCACAACGTTGCGCTTCAACCGGCGGTCCGACGGGGCCTTCTTCACGGGTTTTAGTATTGGCTCCGCGGCTACAGCAGGCATCTTTGATTTCGACACTTCCTTCACATGTCGCATTGACTAGTCTCCATTCTGGGACGTACCCATTGACCACAATTGTCCAAGCACGGCACACCATGCGGGACCAACCTACCCGGCTTTCTTCGCCGGCTTGAGCGGCACACCGGCGAATGCCGGCAGTTTTTCCTTGGACAATGCCTTCACATGTTTCATTGTCAATACTCCCTTCTGGGAAATACCCATTGACTGCGTTGATGACCCAAGAGACGCCTTGCGCATCCATCCTATGCGTAGTATCCGGATCTGTCAATGGACCTCTCGCGATTTGGAATCCGCTGATTCCCGTTGACCCCACACCACCCCGTCCATTATTCTCGGGTGCATGCACGTTCCACTCTGCATCAGGTTATCAGCCTGCCTCCTCCTTCTTGCCAGCGCGCTGCCGGGAGCGTTTGCGGAGCCTCCATCCCCCGTTTATCCACAAGTCAATCCCGCGCCGTGGTTTGAGGTAGACCCCAATTGGCCACAGAAGCCAGCCGAGTTCACATGGGGCGCCGTGGCCGGTGTGGCGGTCGACAAAGACGACAACGTGTGGATGTACACGCGCGCGACGCCTTCGGTGCAGGTGTATGCCCCGGATGGGAAGTACCTGTTCGGATGGGGCGACGGAACCGGCGCTCATCACATCGCCATCGACCGCGAAGGATTCATCTGGACGACCGATTTCGGCAGGCATGTCGTCGAGAAACATGATTGCGACGGCAAGGTCTTGTTGACGCTGGGCGTGGATGGCGAGGCGGGAACGGATGAGTCTCACTTCTTCCGGCCCACGGACGTGGCCATCGCATCGAACGGCGACCTCTTCGTGTCGGACGGATACGGCAACGCGCGCATCGTCCACTTTACGAAGGAAGGGAAATTCGTGAAGGCGTGGGGTTCGCTTGGAGTAGAAGCGGGACAGTTCAGTATCCCCCATTCCATCGAAGTGGACTCGAAAGACCGGCTATACGTGGCCGACCGCAACAACGCGCGCGTACAGGTATACGCGACCGACGGTTCGCTTCTCGATTCGTGGAAGAGTATCGCGGTGCCGTGGTCCATTTGGATCACGAAGAATGACGACGTTTGGATTTGCGGGTCGTCGCCGATGCCGTGGCTGCAGGATGCGAAGTACCCGAACATGCCGCTAGGCTGTCCGCCCAAGGACCAGCTCATCATGCGGTTCAATACCGAGGGCAAACTGCTCCAGCTTTGGGGCATTCCCAAAGGCGAAGACGGAAACGAAATGCCCGGCGAATTGAATTGGGTGCACTGTATCGCGCTGGACTCGCAGGGCAATCTCTATCTCGGCGACATCCAGGGCAAGCGCGTGCAGCGGTTTCTGCCGAAGCGCTGATTGGAGTATGGCCATCGACCTCGATGGTATAGTCCCATACGAGATCGCAATTGACATGTTGCATCGATGGAGTTGACAGCCGCATCCGCAATGAAGGAATGGCACGGAATGGGGCGTAGCGGTTTTACATTGGTGGAACTCCTGATTGTCATCGTCGTTCTTTGTGTGCTTGCCGCGCTATTGGTCCCCGCCACCAATAAGGCACGCGAAGGCCGGCGGTACGCCACGTGCCAGAACAATCTCAAGCAGTTGGGCCTCGTTTTCAAGATGTATGCAAGTGAGTCTATTGGAGAGAGATATCCGAGGTCGCGCCGTGGGCTGGCGGGAATTGACGGTCCAGCGCTCTTTCCGGAATACATCACGGACGACTCGATTCTCCTGTGTCCATCGGACAAGAATGCCGTGAAATCGTATGCGTCGGGCGGCCCGGACAATGTTGGTTTCTGGTACCGGCTCGATGCGCAAGGTGAGCGATATTGCGATCCGGATCGGTTTGCTTCGCTCAGCTATATCTATCTGGCATGGGTAACAACGCGGCCGGAAGAACTGGAGAACGTCGCGCGGATTCAAAAGGAAGCGGGAGTGACGTTCGACGCGTATGAGGGAGAGAGGATCGATCGAATCAAGGATAGCGACCTGGATGTAACGAAGGAGCCTGGAGGCCTTGGGAGTGGCACAGGAAACCGGGGGATGGGCGCCGACACCCAGGACGGCAACACCATCTTCCGGATTCGCGTAGGCATCGGGCGTGCTTTAACTGCGGGCGATATGATCGCTCTGGCGACATCGCGCTTCGCCGAGTATTCGCTCCCCGTAATGATGGATTCTCCGGGCCCTGGCGCGAACACATTCGGTCACGCGCCCGCGGGAACTAATCTCCTCGGTGTGGGGGCCAATGTCCTCTATATGGACGGACACGTCAGCTACACTCGCTATCCGAGGGAATACCCTGTGTCGACGGGAGCCATGGACGTCTTAAAGCAATACAAGTTCTAGCAAGGTCCATGCTCGGAATCGGGCCGGCTTCGCCAAACAGTCGCCACGGAGTTGTATCGACTCCTACACGGTTTCCGGCATCCGGAACGGTTCGCGGCCTTCGCGTTTGATCAGAGCATTGGCTTCGTCGTCATTGACGAAGGTCTCGGTGGCTTCGTCGATGACCAGTTTGCGGCCCAGTCGGTACGACGCGTTGCCGTAGTGGCACAGGCTCGTCGACAACTGCCCCTCGGCGATGTCGGCATTCGGCGTATTGCGCGTGCGAATGCAGTCGATGAAGTTGGCAATGTGCTCCACCTGCGGGAAGTTGCCGTGCACGACCTTGGTTGAATGCCCGTAGCCGTCGTCGGCGGCATAGGTCTCCCAACCGCCGCCGTGTCTGCCGAAGTACATGAACTCCTTGGTGCCGTAGATTTCGACGCGCGTGCCGCTGAATGGCCACATGGGTAAAACGTCCTTATCGCGGATTTCCATCGGCGTCTTCTTCATGTACGGCGCCCAAAGTACTTGCTCGAAGACCATGGTCACTTTGTCGAAGTCCCAATTGACTACGTGCGTGTCGGGCGTTTCTTGATCGTCGTCGAAGAAGTGCGAGCCGCCGGTGGAGTACACGGATTTCGGGCAGGTAAGCCCGGCGATCCAACGCGCCATATCCACTTGATGGCATCCGTCGTTGGTAATGTCGCCCGCGCCGTAATCCCAGAACCAGTTCCAGGCGTAGTGAAAGCGATTTCCATTGAAGGGACGTTTGGGGGCGGGGCCAAGCCACAGGTCGTAATCGACGCCCTCGGGCGGCTCTTGGTCCACTTCCTTACCGATAGAGCCACGCACCTTGCTGTTGAGTACGCGCACAAAATGAACGTCGCCCAGCGCGCCCGACGCTACGTGCTCTTTCGCCAGACGTGCGTACTCGCCGCTACGCGTTTGCGTGCCGACTTGCACGACACGCTTGTACTTGCGGGCCGCCTCCACCATCTTGCGGCCTTCCCAGATGTTGTGGCACGTGGGTTTCTCGACATAGACGTCTTTGCCCGCTTGGCACGCCTGCACAGTCGGCAACGCGTGCCAGTGATTGGGGGTGGAATTGACCAGCGCGTCCACCTCGGGGTCGTCGAGGATACGCCGGTAGTCCTGGAAGCATTCCGGGGCTTTGCCGCACTTGGCCTCAACCGCCTTCGCGCGATCCGCGAACAGGCGCGAGTCCGGATCGGCAATGTACTTGAGGATGACGTCATCGCGCTCCGCAAACGTCGGGGCAAGAAAACTGCCGCGTCCGCGCACGCCCATGACGCCGACGACGACCTTCTCGTTTGCGCCCAGCACATTGATGGAGAACGTATTCGCCAACCCCGCGGCCATCGCGGTCTTGGTCGTTTTGCTTAGAAACTCGCGTCGGTTCATGTGCCACCTCCGAATGGTTTCGGTTCCCAGCGAGCAAACATGCGCATGGCCTCGATAGGGCCGCCATCGATCATGGTACTACACGCAATCCCAAAACACGACCAAGCGTGTCAGCCAAGAAGGACAAGCCGTGCGTGGAGCTGTTCCGCTTGTTGCGGACCGATTGATGCGCTACACTCCATCTTCCACTGCCAGCCGGTACGGATGCCATGGGGAGGGTTACATGGGTTTGCGAATTCTGTCGGCGTTTGCGCCGGCCCCACATATTCCGCGTCTGCCCGATGACGAGGTGAAGCGCAGGTATCCCTGGTTCCGGTGGCAAATCCTAGAAGCGACGTTTCTGGGGTACGCGACGTTCTACTTGGTGCGCAACAACCTCTCCGTCGTTGGCAAAGACCTCGAGTCCGTCCTCGGCTACGACAAGGCCATGTTGGGCAGCATCCTCGGGATGACCGCCATCAGCTACGGACTCGGCAAGTTCATTATGGGCGCCGTCTCCGACCGCAGCAATCCGCGCGTCTTCATGGCGTTCGGGCTACTCTTGACGGCGCTATGCAACTTCGCATTCGGCATGACCACAAATTACACACTGCACCTGTGGCTCTGGGCGCTGAACGGATTCGTACAAGGAATGGGCTGGCCGCCGTGCGGGCGTTCGATGGCGCATTGGTTCAGCGAGAAGGAGCGTGGGCTGACGTTCAGCATGTGGAATACGTCGCACAACGTCGGAGGAGGCATTGCGGGAAGCCTCGCGGCCTGGGCAGTTTCGGAGTACGGCGGCTGGCAGTACGCTTTCTACGTTCCCGCGGTCCTCGCCCTCATCGGCTCGGCCTACCTGTTCTGGCGCTTGCGAGACACCCCGCAGTCCGTGGGCTTGCCACCGGTCGAGGAGTACAAGAACGACTTCACCGAGTATGCGCGTGTCCACGGGACGTTCGAGCGCGAACTCTCGTTTAGCGAACTCTTCGTGGACAATGTGCTCAAGCACAAATACATCTGGCTGCTCGCGTTCGCGAACTTCTTTGCATACATCGCGCGCTACAGCATGCTCGATTGGGGACCCACGTATTTCCGCGAGATGAAGGGCGTGGACATCACGGGCGGCGGTCTGGTGATTACGATATCCGAATTCGGAGGGATTCCCTCTACCATCCTCTTGGGGTGGCTCTCCGATCGCATCGGCGGACGGCGCGGCATGGTCGCGACGCTGTGCCATATACCGATTCTGGCCGCGTTTACGGTCATGCTATTCACTCCGGCGGGCTTTCTGTGGATCGACATGACCATGCTCGCGATCATCGGGTTGTGCATCTACCCCATCATCAACCTCATCGTGATCATGGCGCTGGATCTGACGTCCAAGAAGGCCATCGGCGTGGCGGCGGGGTTCATCGGGCTCTTCGGATACATCGGCCGCACCGCCGAGGCAAAAGGTTTCGGCTCGATTCTCAAGAGCTTGGAAGTGTCTCAAGGACACGACTACGCGTGGAGCTTCGTGATCTACCTCATCCTCGGATCGACCGCGCTTTCGATGATGCTGCTCGCGGTCACGTGGAGATTGAAGCCGAAGGCGTAGCCGCACGAATGCCCGCCGCGCGATCGAAGATCTGTTCCCGGCTTAGGCCCGCGGCGGCGTACATCGCGAAGATGTTTTCGTCGGAAGTCTCCGGCGGAACGGTGTGCGATGCCGCGAGAATGTAGCCGCCGCCATCGCTGGTCATGCCTTCGATGAGTTCCGCGGTGGCGCGGAACACGTCCTCCGACGACCCGTTGGGCAACAACCCTTGCGTGTCGACGCCTCCCATGAACGATAAGTCCGCGCCGTACTCGCGCTTGAGTTCGAGCGGGTTCATGCCGGGACAATTGCACTGAACGGGATTAAGCACGGTGATGCCCATTTCAATGAGATCGGGAATGATGGGCCGCAGCGCGCCGCAGCAGTGGTAGGCCACGGGTAATCCCGCGCGCACGCCCACGTCCACGACCCGTTTCAGGTGCGGCGCAATCAACCTGCGCCACACGTCGGGACTCATGATCATGCCTTGCTGTCCGGCCACGTCGTCGCCGGTCCACAGCCAATCGAGCGCAAACCGCGCACAGGATTCCTCGGAGAGACGAACCGCGAAATCGGCGCAGCGCCCAAGCATCGCACTGGCAGTCTCTTCGTCGGCTACAAGATCGAGGATGGTCTCTTCCATACCGCGCAGCCGCCAATACATTTCGAACACGCACGGGGAGACATCGACTCCGACGAAATGAGTGGGCGCACTTCGCATAACGGGTTCCATCAAAGCCAGCAGGTCTTCCAAGCGGTCATACGGGAATTGATAATCGCGCTGATCGCCGGGACCGGCATTCGCCAAGGGGAAGTCCACAATTTGATTGAACGCGCCTTGCTTCTCCCAGCGAATGCCCCACAGGTCGACGTGCCCCTCGCCGTCGCGTTCGTGGACGATGCCCTCCATCGCATGGTTGTTGTTCACCCATGCCTGGCGGATGTCGTTGCCCATTGCCTCGCCGACATAGGACGCGGGAATCTCCAACAAGCTTGCCAATCGCCGCGCCGTGTCCGGGTGTAACCACATGAAGACGGGCCCACGATCAACGGGCTCGCGCCGCCGTGCGGCCTTTACTCGTTCTTTCGAAGTCATCCGATACACTCCTGCCAATGCCCACAGTATCGGTTGCGCCCATGCAAGATTCCACTCGCGAGTGGCCTAAAGCAACTCCAGTTTCTATAATTGATTCCATGTCGACTCTCGAACTCCTCAAACCCATTGTGAAGCAATACTGGGGATACGACCGGTTTCTGCCGCTGCAGCCGGAGGCGATGAGTTGTGTCATGGAGGGGCGCGACTCCGTCGTGATTCTTCCGACGGGCGGAGGAAAGTCGCTGTGCTTTCAAGCGCCCGCGATGGCGATGCCGGGCATGGCGGTCGTGGTGTCGCCGTTGATCTCGCTGATGAAGGATCAAGTGGACGCGCTTCGGGCGAACGGCGTGAACGCGGAGTGTATCAACAGCGGGATGACCTTGACGGAGCGCCGCAGGGTGGACGAGCGGATTCGGTCGGGCGTGTTGAAGCTGCTCTATGTGTCGCCGGAGCGCATCGTGATGCCCCACTTCCTGGAGTATCTCCGCGCCGCGTCGCCCACGTTCTTCGTCGTCGATGAGGCCCACTGCATCAGCCAATGGGGGCACGATTTCCGGCCCGAGTACCGCGCGTTGCGGTGCCTGCGCGAGACGTTTCCGGACGTGGCGATGCACGCGTACACGGCGACGGCCACGGAACACGTGCGCGCCGATATCGCGAGTGCGCTCGGCCTGCGCGATGCGCGCGTGCTGATCGGCTCGTTCGACCGCCCCAATCTCGTATACAGCGTGCAGCGGCGCTTGGATGGGCTTAGCCAAGTGCGCGAGGTCATCGACCGGCATCGCGGCGACTCGGGAATCGTCTACTGCATCCGGCGCGCGGAGGTGGATGCCATGCACACGAAGCTGTGCATCATGGGGTATAAGGCGCTGCCGTATCACGCGGGCATGGGCGACGCCGACCGCACGCGCAATCAGGAGGCGTTCATCCGTGAGGAGGCCGATATCATTGTCGCGACCGTGGCGTTTGGCATGGGGATCGACAAGTCGAACGTGCGCTATGTCGCGCACATGGGAATGCCGAAATCCATCGAGCATTACCAGCAGGAAAGCGGCCGCGCCGGACGCGACGGCCTGGAGTCGGAGTGTTGTCTCTTTCACTCGGGGTCGGACTTCCTTGTATGGAAGAGCTTCATCGACAAGATGGAAGACACGGACGCAGCGGCGATTGCGCTGGCGAAGCTCAATGCGGTGCAGTCGTTTTGCACGGGCATCGTATGCCGTCATCAGGCGTTGGTGTCGTATTTCGGCGAGCAATACACGCGGATGTCGTGCGAGGCGTGCGACGTGTGCTTGGGCAATCTCGATATCGTTCCGGAGGCGGAGCCGATCATGCAGGCAATTCTGCGCGCAGTGGATGAGAGCGGCGATATCGCGGGACCAACGTATACGACGCAAGTGCTGGCGGGAAGCCGCGAGGAGCGGATACTCTCGAAACGGCACCACAAGCTGGCTTCGTTCGGCGCATTGGCGTCCCACCCGCCTCGCCTCATCCGGGACTGGATCGAGCAATTGGTTGCGCAGGGATGCCTGGAAAAGTGCGGGATGTACAATCTGCTCCGTGTGACGCCGCATGCCCGAACCGAGGGCGTTTCACCGAGACTTGCCAAACCTGCCGAGACGCGCAAGAAGGCGGCGGTGTCGAAGGCTCCCGTAAACAGCGATCTGTTCGAGGTGCTGCGACGCGTGCGCCGGGAACGTGCGGAGGACCTTGACGTGCCGCCATTCGTGATCTTCGGCGATGCGACCCTGCGCGACATGGCGCGCAGACTTCCTCGCGATACGAAGGAGTTCCTTGCCGTGCAGGGCGTGGGACGGGCCAAGTGCGAAGCATTTGGAGACGTGTTTCTTGATGCCATTCGTGAGTTCTGCTCTATGCACGAGGTTTCGCCCGATGGATCTTCTGAGACACCGCCAGCGCCAACGCCCAAAAAGCCCAATGCTCCCAAGGCCAAGAAGGGCGATGTGCAGCGCAGGGCAAACGAGCTGTTCGCGCGAGGGTTGTCGTTGAAGGAGGTTGCCGCCGAAATGGGACGTGCGCTGTCGACAACCGAAGAGTACTTTGTCGAGTACATTCAATCGCAAGGGATATCGGATGCGTCACCGTGGGTTTCCCACGAAGTGTTCGTGCGTGTGCGCGCGGCGGCCGGCCTCTCGACGGATGGGCGCTTGCGTCCCATATTCGAGGCATTGAACGAAGAGGTGAGTTACGCGGAGATTCGCGTGTGCATGGCGTGCTTGCGCAACGGCGCGTGACGTGCTCTATTCGTTTTGAAGCAGCGCGGCGATCTTGGTCATGAACTCGGCGTGCGAGAAGGGTTTCTGGATAAAGGCAACTTCTCTGTCAGTCGAGTCGAAATCATGCAGCACGTCGTCCGCGTAGCCGGACATGTAGAGCACGCGCAGTTGCGGAAGCAACGGCCTCAGCGCCTGATACAATTCCGTACCGTTTAAGTCTGGCATGACGACATCCGTCACGAGAAGTCGAATACCGCCGCCGTTCTCGCGAACTGCCTGGATGCACGTATCTCCCCGGGCAAAGGGCAGCACTTCGTAGCCGCTCTCTTCCAGCAAAGTGCACACGACTCTTCGCACCGTGGCGTTGTCCTCGACGAGAAGGACACGCCCTCCGACGTGGGTTCCGCCGCGCTCCTTGGGGGATTCAGCAGCGAGAGTCCGCGGTGCGGCGTCCTCGCAAACCGGGAAGTATGCGGTCACTGCTGTTCCCTTGCCCGGTGTGCTCACGATGGTGAGTATGCCTCCATGTTGCTGCACGATGCCGTGAACGGTGGCAAGCCCAAGGCCCGTCCCGCCGCGATCTGCCTTGGTGGTGAAGAAGGGTTCGCAGACGCGCTGCAAGATGTCGTCGGTCATTCCGACACCCGTGTCGGCGACGGCGAGCTTCACGTAGCGGCCTGGCGTGACCGGCATGTCGTTCTGCGCGGGGACGGCGCTCGAATCGACTTCAGCAACGTGAATGCTAATCCGCCCGCAATCGGGCATTGCGTCTTGCGCGTTCACGACGAGATTCATGACGACCTGTTGAATCTGCGAGATGTCGGCCTGGACCAAGCCGCAGTTGGGTGCGAAATCCGTGTCGAACTCGATGCTTTCGCGCACGGTTCGGCGCAGCATGGTCATGAGACCTTTGATTACCTGGGCAAGTTCGACGGGGCCCAGATCGAGGACCTGTCTGCGGCTGAACGCCAGGAGTTGACGAATGAGAACGCGCGCATGTTCGGCAGCCCCCAGGATTTCTTTCACATCGCTGGCGCGCGGGTCTTCTGGGGCAAAGGAATTCATGAGCAAATCCGCGTACCCGATAATAGGCACGAGCAGATTGTTGAAGTCGTGCGCAATCCCCCCCGCGAATTGCCCGACTGCTTCGAGGCGTTGCGCGCGCTTCAGAAGAGACTCGAGGCGCTGCTGATCGGTCACGTCGCGCTTCACGGAGACATACCCGCTCGTGCCTTCGGAGTCGCCGAAAATGGGAGCGATCGTCGCCTCCTCCTGCACGAGGGAGCCGTCCTTGGTCTTGTTCGTTACAATGCCTCGCCACGCCTTACCGGCGAGCAGCGTGTCCCACATCGCGGCGTAGAATGCGGCGTCGTGTAAGCCGCTCTTGAGAATACGAGGATTCTTGCCCACCACTTCTTCCCTGGAGTACCCCGTGATCCGCGTGAAGGCAGGGTTCGTATACACAATGGCGGCATCGCGATCGGTGATCATGACCTCTTCCGCCGCATGTTCGATGGCGGTGAAAAGCCGCCGGTATTGTTCGTCGGCCCGCTTGCGCTCGGAGACGTCGCGGAAGATAAGGGCGCGACCCACGAGGCCCGCCAATTTCGTCCTTAATGGCGATGCGCTCACTTCATAGTGACGGAAATCATCGCTCCCTTCGCACCGGCACGTTCCGTCGAAGATTCGCGCGCCCTCGGAGGACTCGGAGAACTCCTCCGGCAGCAGCACGAAGTTCGTGATTTTTCGACCGAGCACTTTCGAGATATCCCGGCCGACGATCTCCTGAGCTGCTTGGTTGAGGTCGAGAATGCGATGCTCGAGATCGAGGACGATGACTCCATCCCTCATGCTCTGCAGGACTTGATCGCGCGCTACGGGCATGGCCGGAAACAGGAGCCCTTGGCGATAGAAGTTCCAGGTGAACACGAAGGCAGCGAAAGTGAAGGAAAGGGGCGTGAGATCCAAATACGGTATGGGACTCCAGCGAAGCTGAAACACGGCATTCGTGGCGAGGGGTGCAAGCACACCGCAGAGTAGGAGCAAGGTCTGAGCGCGGTAGGTGGGGTGCGAATGGATAGAGGCTCGCGCGAGAAGCAGGGTGCCCCAAAAAATCAGGATGTAGGCGTAGGCGACGATGACCCAATATCCAACGCCTCTTTCCGACGCCATCACGGAAAC
>JBAZRU010000174.1:0-1585 GCA_041662805.1 Candidatus Hydrogenedentales bacterium
TGCTTTCCTCTTCTGCTGCGTGTTCAGCCGCGTGTACGACTGTTGCCGCCCCAGCCCTATCCGTTCCTTTCCAACACGAATGCCTGGTTGGATGAGGCCTGCGCCGCCGTCGTAGAACGCAACCTCCAGAACGGGGTTTTCCAAGGCGCTCAACAGTGTTGCAGGGAAGACAATCCGATAAGTGCGTGGCGTGTATGGGTCGGTCTCGGGCGCAATCTTCAGGTAGGTGCTCCCTTGAAACTCCACTGACTCGCATTCGCCGGGATTCGCAATCGAACCGGGCAGATCGGTGCGTCCCACATCGAACAGCGGCAGTTCCGCCGGCGCTTGCCCCCACGCGGCGAATCCGGCGGCAAACATGCACGCCAAAACCACAACTCTCGTTCGGTTCACAAGACTCTCCTATTGCGGAGCACTCGCCCGCTCTCAGTTCTGGCTGAGCCGCTTCAACAACGTGCGTCGAGCCTTGCGGAACTGTTTCACATCCGTGTTGTAGTCGTCGAAATTCAAGACGAACTTGCCCGCGATCGCCTGCGCCTTCTTCTGGTCCTTCTCGGCGAGCATGCTCAGGAGTTCGTGGTCCACAATGCCATCGCGCATCGCTTCCCACCGAATCGAGTCCCACGGCCCAATCTTTCCGGGATATACGATCCATGCATCGCCCGCGGGAAGATACGGGGGCCCGGTATGGGCAGGCGTCGTATTCGTCATCGGGTCCGACGATTGCCAATGGTTGTAGCCCCAATGCAGGTAGCCCGTGATCCCGTACTTGAAATTAATCCAGTGCAGCAGTCGCGTCTTCATTAAAGGTTGTTCGATAAAGCGGTTTGCATAGTCCCCCTGAGGGAAGACGCAGGTGTAGAACCAAACTTCGTCGCCGGCCTTCTGCCGCTCTTGGTAGTGCTCGAAGTCGTCCTTCAAGTAATTGAGTTGCGGCACCCAGATGTCCATTGCGCCGACGAGTTCCTTCGAGTGATTTGCGTCGATGGTTCGCAGTTCCGGCGCATACTTGCGCACCAACTGAGCAATGGCCCGCCAACTCTCGATGTTGCCCGGAACCGGTTCATCCGCAAGGTGCTGCACATAGTGGTCAAGCCACCCCTTCTCCTTGAGATGGGCGATGAGTGCAGGGAAGTACCAGGCATAGAACGCATCCGCCTCCGGACATGTTGGGTCCATGCGCTTCGAGGCTACCTTGCCATCCTCAATAGAAACGACGGTTACCCCAAACTGCGACGTCCACCCGCCCATGCGCCCGCCGATGTGCCCACCTTCGATCATGCCGACCAAGCCGGCCTCTTGGCACACAGAGACAAAGCGGTCGAACTTAGACCAGTCCACTTGCAACTTTCCGTCCGAGGCAGCCGAGAAGACCGCCAATGACAGCGGCGAAATGAGGGCGACGTTGTGGCGGTGCTCCGCCATATTGCGGGCAAATCGCGCAAGCAGCGCGTAGTACTCTTCCTCGTTCCCTTCCAGCTTCAGGTCCAAGTGCGAAGAGTTCACGCCAAACCAATCCGTGACCCAAAGTCGCGTCTTGTCCACAGTCGCAGGATAGACTCGAATTGCAAGCGCTTGCTTCGCT
>JBAZRU010000174.1:1595-4615 GCA_041662805.1 Candidatus Hydrogenedentales bacterium
CGACTGCCTTTCCTTCAATCGCCCCGGTTAGTCGCAATTCGCCACTGTAGGTGCCCGGCTTCGCATCGAGCGGCACTTTAACTGTCACCCACACGGGTTGCGCCTGACCGGCCGCAACGTCAACCTGTTCAACCTCCATCAAGGGGTCAGGAAAGTCCGCAGGGGGCATCCGAAGCTGGTCCTTTGGCGGATTGTGAATTGGGCGGTCGACCGACACGTATCCGACAAATCGCGGCGCTATCGCCGTCAGACTTTCGCTGCCGCCCTTCTCAGTGAATGGAGTCACTTCTGCGCGTAAACCGGTGATCGCCTCGTCCGATCTCACAACCATCTGAAGGCTCGCGTGCTCGCCACGTGCCACGTCGGCAACTGCCCGAGCGCCTTTCCCAGGCGTTGCATCCCGAAATACTTTCACCAGCGGGTCCACGGACCACACGGCGACCTCTTGTGGATGGGCCATCGGGACCAGCGCCAATATCAGCGCGCAGACAAACATTCGTTTACTCATGGCCATATGCGCTTTCTCTGTTCGCGCGGCTAACACCGCTCCACCTCCCCGCACATCGTGGGGACTTTTCCCGGCATCATACCGTGATTTTCGGAACGACACCACCCAATCGCGCGACTATCAAGCCCCCTCATGTAAAGAGTGACTTTCCCACATTTGCACATTCCCAAGTCTCCATCACTGTTCGTGGGCACGTTGGTCATTCCCCCGCGTTCCTCGTACAGTCAAGACAACTTCTGTGCACACTGGCACTTATCTTGGCAATTGTGATAGCGTGACCGTCACGCGAAACAGTCCGAGCGCCGGAACGAGGGGGTCGATTTTGACACTGGAACGGCGGACGCTGATTACGATATCCATCACGCTGCTCGTGATGGCCGCGCTTTTATTTGTATTTACGCGAACGTTTCTGCTCGACACGTTCTCCGAGTTGGAGACGTCCGATGTGCGCGCCCACATGATGCGTGCCGAATCGGCTCTGCAAAACGATATTGATTCCCTAGGTGTTATTGTTGGAGATTGGGCACCGTGGGATGACACGTACCAGTTCGTGGAAGGGGAAAAGCCCACGTATCTGGAGGACAATCTGGGCGATTCCTCCATTGCGAATCTGCGCCTCAACTTCATCATCTATGTCCATTCTTCTGGACGCGTGGTCCACGCACAAGGATTTGACTGGGAACAGGAGCAAGCAATGTCCGTTCCCGAAGACTTGCTTGCCGTATTGAAAGAAGAAAGCTCCCTGCTCCACAAGAGCTTCCCCGGGGAAACCAAAGGCGTCCTTCTACTCAAGGAGCACGTGGCCCTCGTTGCCAGCGCTCCCATCCTTACGAGCGAATTCGCGGGCCCTGTCCGCGGCACATTGCTGATGGGGCGCTACCTGAACGACACGGAGATTAAGGGCCTATCCGACTTGGCGCACCTCCCTCTCCTCGTAAGGCGCATCGACGACCCGACACTGAACACGACTGACAAGGACACATTCGCTCTGGCCATCGAGAAAGGGGAGGCTATCGCGCAAGTCATCGATTCACGCAGTGCGCTGGGCTCACTCGTTGTCGACGACATCTTTGGCAAGCCCGCACTGCTGTTATCCGTGCCCGTCGAACGCAGAGTATTTGAAGCAGGCCGCAATCTGAGCACTGCGTTCTTGTTCGTACTGATGCTCATGGGCGCCATCTTCACAGGAATCATGTTCACGCTAATCCGCCGTCAAACCATCTCTCGCCTCGTCCAGCTGGGCGGCAATGTCAAGTCAATCGCGTCGTCGGGCGACCTCGGTGCCCGCGTTGCCGTCCGGGGCGCGGATGAATTGACCGCGCTTGCTAGAGAGATCAATGACATGCTCGAATCCCTTCAGCGTTACGAGGAGCACTTGCGCGTCAGCGAAGAACGCTATCGTGGGGTCGTCGAAGATCAGACCGAGATCATTTGCCGCTTCTTCCTCCCGGACACCAAGCTCACTTTCGTCAACGAGGCGTGCGCAAGGTTCTTCAATCTCTCGCGCGAACAAATGCTCGGGAGACCACTCCTCGGCTTCCTGCCGGAGCCCGATCGCGAAAAGGCCCTTGAGAGGATCAAGACGTTGGGTCCAGAGAATCAAGTAGCCGTCTACGAACAAGTCCTTATACGGCCCGATGGCAGAGCTTTCTGGCTGCACTGGACTGACCGCGCCCTTCTCAACGAGCGTAATGAGATCTTGGAGATCCAATCGGTGGGACGCGACATTACCGCAATCAAGAAAGTCGAGGAGGAACTCCGCCGTCTATCCACCACGGATGGTCTTACAGGCGCCTACAACCGCCGCTACTTCCTCTCGCGATTGTCCGAGGAACTGGACAGGGCCGCCCGTTACGAGCACCCCCTCTCAATTGCCATATTCGACATAGACTATTTCAAGAACATCAACGATACGTACGGGCATCAGGTGGGAGACCGGGTCATATGCGCCCTTACCATGATCGTCCAGGAGCGCATTCGAAAGGTCGATGTGTTTGCGCGATGGGGTGGCGAGGAGTTCATCTTGCTCTTCCCTGAGACGGGTAAGGACGGAGCTCACAAAGCGACACGCGAACTTTGCGCCCAACTTGCCGAAATCCAACTTCTGACGGATTTCGACCGAATCTCTTTCACCGTCAGCGCAGGCATCGCCGAGCACTCAACTCAAAGTCCGCTGTCCCTCGACGACTTGATCCGCAGTGCCGATACGGCGCTCTACGAAGCCAAGAATTCCGGTCGAAATCAAGTCCGGTGCAACGGGATATCCATCGCCCCGTGACGGGGACGCCGTGTTCCATCCGGCAGGCTAAGACAACTCTTCCCTAGAATAGAAAAAGCGCGCCTCCGAAAATCGGAGGCGCGATACCAATCGAAAACTCGATATTGGGACGAGACTCTTAGCGCTTCGAGAACTGGAAACGCTTGCGAGCGCCGGGACGTCCGTACTTCTTGCGCTCGACTTCGCGGGCATCACGGGTCAGTAGACCTGCCCTGCGCAGCGGCGAGCGGTACT
>JBAZRU010000174.1:4625-7512 GCA_041662805.1 Candidatus Hydrogenedentales bacterium
GCCGGATTGCGCCAGCCTGACCGGCTAAACCGCCACCGTCGCAAATGATGCGCGCATCGTACTTGTTTACGCTGTCCGTGATCTCGAACGGCTGACGCGCCACCATCACGAGCACTTCGCGGGCCAAATACTCCGCCACGGGCTTTCCGTTCACCAGGATGACGCCGGTTCCCGGCTTGATCCGAACACGCGCGGACGCCGTCTTCCGTCGCCCAACGGTTACCACTTCTTTCGTAATCTCTGACACTTCGTGACCCTCGTCCTCTATCGTCGCTTAAGACGGCCAATATATGGCCACATTAGAAACTGTGAACTTTTGGACCTTGCGCCTCATGCGGATGTTCCGCTTCGGCATATACTCGAATGTGCTTCGCGAGCTTCCGGCCAAGGCGGTTGTGAGGCAGCATGCCTTTCACCGCGAGGAACATCGCACGCGTAGGATGCTTTGCAACCAACTCACCGTACGAGACTTCCTTGATTCCGCCCGGATAACCGGAGTGACGGTAATACATTTTGTCCTGGAATTTGTTCCCCGTGACCATCGCCTTGGCGGCGTTGATGATAATCACATGGTCGCCGCAATCCAGGTAGGGCGTATACTGCGGCTTGTGCTTTCCTCGAAGCAGCTTCGCCGCTTCCGAGGCTACGCGCCCCAACACTTTCCCTTCGGCATCGATGATAAGCCAATTCTTCTTAACTTCCCCTTGTCGGGGAACATACGTGGACACGTTCGATTCCTCCCGAATCTGCTCTTTGCTCAGGCAGACTCCAAGCGCTTCTCACATCACAAGACGCAAAAGCGTACCAAACGACCATACTAATGTCAAGGTCGAGGCCTTGGCAGGTTTTGCCCCTGATTTCTCCTTGCCGGTTATCCCGTTGATAGACCTCGTTCCAGGGTGGCGCGGATTGGATTCCGCGCTTCGCCCCGCTACACTTCATACGCGGTTTGGGGCCAAGTCCGCCGATTGAAGAGGTGAACGCGGCCCCCTCACGGAGAGTACAATGGAACGCATCTTGTTCGAGATAGTCGTTATTTTCACACTAATTCTAGCCAACGGCGCTTTCGCGATGTCCGAAATAGCCGTCGTTTCCGCGCGCAAGTCCCTCCTTCAGAAATGGTCGGACGACGGGGACAAGCGCGCCGCGGCTGCCCTGGAACTGGCAAACTCGCCGAGTCGCTTCCTCGCCACCGTGCAAGTCGGCATCACCCTCATTGGGGTCTGCGCGGGCGCGTTGGGGGGCGCGACCCTTTCGGAAGAGATTGCCTCGCTTCTGGCCGGCATTACCGTGATAGCACCCTATAAGGATGGAATCGCCCTGGGAATCGTGGTGTTGGCGATCAGCTACTGTTCCTTAATCCTGGGCGAATTGGTCCCCAAGCGCCTCGCCCTGGCCAATCCGGAGAGCATCGCCTCCGTCATCGCGCGCCCCATGCAATTCTTGTCAAAAGTCACGTCGCCCGCCATACGAGTCATCAGCGCGTCCACCGACGGCATTATCCGTCTTCTGGGCGCCCCCACTTCCGTAGATCACAAGATCACGCCCGAGGAGATCTCCATGCTACTCGAGCAGGGCGCTCGCAGCGGCATCATTGAAGGGCTCGAACGCGACATGATGGAGAGTGTGTTGCGACTCGACGAGCGCAAGGTTTCCTCAATGATGACTCCCCGTACCGAAGTTGTCTGGTTCGACATCAACGACTCCCGCGAAACCGTCGCGAAGAAAGTGGCTGGTGCGGCCTTTTCCCATTTCCCCGTTGGCGAAGGCGGCGTCGACAACATCCTCGGACTAATTCGCTCGCGAGACCTCTTGCGTCGTTTTCTCCTTGAAGAAACCTTCAACTTGCGCGAGTGCATCGTGCCTGCGCTCTTTGTTCCCGAGACCATCTCCGCCCTCGATCTTCTGGAACGCATGAAGGGCTCGCACAATTCGGTCGCGCTCATCGTCAACGAATACGGCGGTTTCGAGGGCATCATCTCCATCGCCGACCTAACCAAGAGCGTCTTAGGAAATGTTGCGCTCAGCGAAGAGCAGCAGTTGGAGGCCCTCAAGCGCCAGGATGGGTCGTGGCTTATGGATGGAGGGATCTCGATCGACCGCCTGAAGGAATTGCTTCTGCTCGGACCCTTGCCGGAAGAAAGCGAAGGCGCATACCACACCTTGGCCGGATTCGCGCTGGTGCAATTCGGGGGCATCCCCAAGGCCGGCGATACGTTCGAGTTCGAGGGTTGGCGCTTCGAAGTTGTCGATATGGACAACCGCCGCATCGACAAGTTGCTCGTTTCTAAATTGCCGGAAGAGGCCGCACAAACGGAAGAAGAGTAGAGGCACAATGGCTCCGGCAAAGAAGGACCGATGGGTCCAACCGAGCCCATCGGTCCTCTTCGTGGATTATTGGCCTATACGGTCCAAGGCTTCCGATACTCTCGCGTCAGCAGCTCAGACGCCTCCCGGTCGTGCGCGATTGTCTCCTTCTCGCGGTTCCATTCGACCGACCTGCCCACGCGATATGAAATATTCGCGAGGTGGCCATAGGTCGCCGCCGCGAGACCGATCTCGGCGGTCGCGCGCGTAGGCTTTCGCGAACGAATGCACTCCAAGAAATCGAGGTGATGATCGATGTTGTTGTTCCGTTGGTTATCCTCGGAGTAGAACGGTTTGCGCGTGGTGCGGTCTTCCTCGCGATAGACCTGGTAGCCCGCGCGATTGATCTGCAAGGTTGCCTTGTCGCCCAGGAACTCGATTCCGTGGTCCATATCGCCGAAGGGACGCCACCCCGTGTTGTGGCGCATCGAATACGTCAACACATATTTTGGGCATTGGAAGATGCATTCGGCGGTATCCGGCGTGTCGCGCACATCGTCCGTCACGAGCTTCCCGCCAG
>JBAZRU010000174.1:7522-11165 GCA_041662805.1 Candidatus Hydrogenedentales bacterium
ATCATCGCCCCCGAGTAGTCCCAGAAGAAGTACCATGTCCCGTGAAAGCGCTTTGGGTTGAACGGACGCTTGGGCGCGGGCCCAAGCCACATGTCGTAATCCACCCCCGCGGGCGCCGGCTCGTCGGGCGGGTACCCCAGACTTCCAAACATTTCCTTCGGGTTCCACGTATTCCACGCGTTCACCATCGCGATTGTGCCCAGCTCGCCAGCGTGGATCCGCTCGATGGCGCTTTGCCAATGCGTGCCCGAGCGCTGCTGCATTCCCACCTGCACCACGCGCCCGTACTTCTTTGCCGCGTCCGCTAGAAGGCGGCCTTCCCGAATGTTGTGGCATACAGGCTTCTCGACGTAGAGGTCCTTCCCCGCCTCGCACGCCAACAATGCGACCGGCACGTGCCAATGATCGGGGGTCGCCACGATGACCGCGTCGATGTCCTTGCGCTCAAGGACCTTTCGAAAATCGCTGTACTTGTCCGGACTCTGCCCGGACGTTTCCGCCGCGTGATTCGCGTGCGATTCGTCTACATCGCACACCGCGACGATCTTGACGTCCGGCATCTGCGACAGCAATCCGACGTGCATGCCGCCCTGCCCGCCGACACCGATGTGTCCGAGGCGGATCTGGTTGTTTGCCGCATACCCACGCCGCGACGCCGCGGAAACGACCGTAGCCGCCGCCGCTGTCCGTAAGAACGTCCTCCGGCTGATTCCCAAATTCTTCATTTCACAATTCCCCCCGTATCTCGTTACTTTAACCTTGGATCCACGCCATCTAGTTTACTTCCCTGCGAGTCTCTCCTGCATCGTTTTCCAGACTTTCATGCTTTCCACCAGGTGTACCTTGGGATCTTCGGTGATCTTGTAGCACTGGAGTCCCACCGGGCCCGTGTATCCCGCATCGCGAAACGCCTTCAACACGGTGCAATATTCATCAATCTGCCCCGGCTGAAGCGGATCAATGGTTGTAGGCTCCTTAGCGCCGTTGATCGACATGGCGAACAGTCTCGGTGCACATCGCTTCACCACCTCATCGAGTGGCAATGCCCGATCTCCCAGCGCCTTCCAATGGTGGAAATTGAACGCCGCCCCGAAGTTCGGACGGTTCACCTTCTCCGCGAGTCGCACCGTGTCTTCCGGCGATTCCACCCAAAGATTCAAATGCGGATACGTCGCGACCTTGACTCCAAACGGTGCAACCAGGTCCGCCAGCTTCTGAAACAACGGCACCGCCAGTTCATCGCCTGCCGGATCCGAGGGTTTGAACTTCTTGCTGTGCGTGTTGCACCACAAGATCGTTCCCCGATCCTTCATCAACGGCAAGACTTCGGGCAGCCGCGGGTTCCATGCCTCCTCGCCAGGATCAATGTTTACGGTGAAGTACACCGTGAACAACTTCAGTTCATATTGGTCGACCGCCTTCAGCGTATCCTCGATATCATTGAGATTGCGGTTATCGAACCCATCGAACCCGATCTCTTTCAAGATTGCGACCTGATCATAAACCGACTTCGGTCCCGCCGTCTCCATGCTGTTCTTGAACGGAAAGAACGCATTCATCGGGGGACCGTCTGCCCACGCTACACACGCCGTCACACCGGCCAACGCCACGATCAACCCACGCATGTCAATGCTCCCTCCTGTCCACCAAGTCTACTCCCCTTTTCAATCATGAGACTCTAGAAGCCCCACTCCGCTCTCACTGGCCTGTCCAACATTCCATTCGCCCCCGCGTCGTCTGCGAAGGATTCTTTCTCGGGGTCCCAGCGCAGCTTGCGCCCGCACTGAATGGCAATCAGCCCAATTTGACACAACGATACCGTCCGATGTCCAACCTCCACCGGCTCCAGCGTCTGGCCAGCGGTCTTAATGGCGTGCAGAAAATCTTCCTTGTCCGAAAGCGTGCCGCTCAGGTTGAGTTCTCCCGCGCCCAACGGTTCGTTCAGAATCTCCGGTCTGCTCGCCTCGATCTTCTCCGGATACTGCACGAGCACCCAGCCATCGCTCCCTTCAAACCGTATCGTTGCGTCGCCGCCCATAGTGTAATTCAACACCACGCCATCGGCGTATTCATAGGTCACGTCGAAATCCGTGATCGTATTCCACAACCCCTCGGAGAATTGCCCCGTGCCTTCCACACTCACCGGACCCGTCCGGTCCGAGTCATGCGCCCACTGCACGATGTCGTTCAGATGGCTCCCCCAATTGGAAATCATTCCGTTCGTGTAGTCCGAAATTCGCAACCACCCCGGACGTTCCTTCAGTACCTTTGCCGGGTGTACCCGCTGCACTGTATACGGCGCATCCGCAGCGGGTCCCAACCAGAAGTCGTAATTCAGTTCTTCCGGTACGGGCATCTCCGAAGGAGTCCCGATAGGCTGGGTGTCATCCGGCGAGTTGCAGTGAATCCGCTGCAACTTCCCGATCCGCCCGTTGCGCACGCACTCCACCGCCTGTTGCATAATCCGAAGCGAACGGAACTCGCTGTCCGTCCGCGTCACGACGCCCGCCTTTTTCGCCGCCTCACACAGTTTTCGGCCATGCGCGATGCATGTCGACAGCGGCTTCTCGCACGAGAAATGCTTGCCCGCTTTGGCCGCCGCGATTCCAATGGGCACGTGCCAATGGTCGGGTGTCGATATCATTACGGCGTCGATGTCGTCGCGCGCCAACAATTCGCGAAAATCCCCAAACGTCGCGCAGCCGGTGTACGGGGTCCCGGTTTGCTTCGCGTACGCCTCCTCCACAAAGGACTTCGCCTGCGCGACGCGCCACGAATCCACATCGCACACCGCCACCACCTGCGCCTCGGGCGACGCCAACAACTGTGGAAGGTTGGCGTATCGCGCTTGGCGGCCGATGCCAACCATACCAACGGTAATGCGCTTGCTCGGCGCTTCCGCGCCAAAGACCCGCGATGTCGCGATCATCGGCGCGGCGACGCCCACAGCGGCCACTGCCGAACGCTTCAGAAAGCTTCGTCGAGACTGCATGGCCACCCTCTCCCGCGTGTTCACGCTGTCGGCTACATACCCAACAATACCCACGCGCACCAGTATAACGATATGCCCATTTTCAATCCTTGTAGGATGCTGCCATTCCGCAGGCTCCTTTCCGGTGAGCGCCAAGAAGCGAAAAGTGCTCGTTTTGCGGTTACCCTTAAAACGCAGTCCACTGATCCCGTCCCGAGCTTTCCTGGGGGGGTGATCAGCCTCGCCATTTGACGATACAAGGGGGGTGTCCCGTGGAACGTGTTGGGAAATCGGCGAACCCGGAGCAGCAAGAGATTCATCCGCAGATGTTACAAACTGCGCAGATGAAGAAATGGAGCGCTAAGAGCCGGCTGGAAGCCAGCGCTACAAATCACAAGATCAACCGATCCGACCCGCCGGGGTGCACCCTTGCGTTTTTGACGATTCAAGGGGGGGGTAGAGAATTTTGGATTCTAGATTTTGGGTTCTGGATTAGGGACCAGGATGCTGCGTATAGGTGTCCGCGCTCGATTCTGCGTGGGGGGTGCACCCATGCGTTCTTTTGACGATTCAAGATGCTGTATTGAAAAGTCAAGGCTTTTGCTTTGGAAACAAGGATGAATCATTGGAGTTCGTAGTTTGGTGAGTAAGGGGTGTCGTTGACGACGACGG
>JBAZRU010000175.1:0-3368 GCA_041662805.1 Candidatus Hydrogenedentales bacterium
AGTATGCCTTCTCTCTACTACGAGAACTCGCTACAAAACAAAAGGCTCCAAACTGGGGATGAGTCAGCCAAATGGTTGACTGGTTCGCCCACGACGTTTACTATGCGCCTACATGCTACGGAGAGGAGGGGGAACCAATACATGTTGGCGCGCGTGCAGTCCTGCGCCGTCCTGGGAATCGAAGGCTATCCTCTTGCTGTCGAAGTGGACAACAGCCTCGGCGGCAACCTTTTCATATTGGTCGGACTTCCCGATGCCGCCGTCAAGGAAAGCAAAGAACGCGTCGGGTCGGCGATTAAGAATTCCGGGTTCCGGTATCCCCGGGGCGTGATTGTCGTCAACCTCGCGCCCGCCGACATCCGGAAGGAAGGCAGCGCCCTCGACCTTCCAATGGCGCTCGGGCTATTGGCGGCCTCCGAACAGATCTCCGGCGTGCGCTTCAACGAATACGCCGCGGTGGGCGAGCTCGCGCTCGACGGGTCGATTCGCCCCGTTGCCGGCGCGTTGTCGATGGCGATGGCCGTGCGCGACGCGAAGCTGAAAGGGATCATCCTTCCCAAGGTCAACGCCGAAGAAGCAGGCGTCGTGCCCGGGGTCGATGTGATCCCTGCATCGACGCTCGCGGAAGCCGTCGCCTTCATGACCGGCGCGATGGACCGCTCGCCGTATCGCACCGACCTGACCGCCACGCTCGAGCAGGCCCGCATCGAAGCCCCGGACCTGACCGATGTGAAAGGCCAGGCGCACGTTAAGCGGGCGCTTACCGTCGCCGCGGCAGGCGGCCATAATCTGCTCATGATCGGCCCGCCCGGCACAGGCAAGACCATGCTCGCCTCCCGATTGCCTGGCATTCTCCCGAACATGTCTTTCGAAGAGGCCCTCGAAACGACGCGCGTCTACAGCGTCGCCAACGGCGCAAGCGGCAAACGAAACCTGATCGCGCAGCGCCCGTTCCGCGCGCCTCACCACACGGCGACGACGGTCTCCATCTGCGGCGGAGGCGGTGGCATGCAACCCATGCCCGGCGAGGTCAGCATGGCGCACAACGGCGTGCTGTTCCTCGACGAACTGCCCGAGTTCAATCGCGGCGCGTTGGAGGTTCTGCGCCAACCCCTCGAAGAAGGACTCGTCCACATCCGGCGCGCCCAATACTCGGTGACGTTTCCAAGCCGCTTCATGCTCGTCGTCGCCATGAATCCCTGCCCCTGCGGGTATCGAACGGACCCTCGCAAGGAATGCCGATGCTCGACGGGGGAAGTCCAGCGCTACATGTCGCGCCTCTCCGGGCCCTTGCTCGACCGCATCGATATTCACGCCGACGTGCCCGCGCTCAGCTTCGAGGAACTGAGCGACAACCGCGAGTCGGGACCGACTAGCGCGGAGGTCGCCGCGACCGTGCAAGCCGCGCGCGACCTGCAACGCTCCCGCTACAACGGCTCGCACGCCTGCAACGCGCACCTCGATTCAAAGACGCTCCGCAAGCACTGCGTCCTCCCATCCTCCGCGGAGAAGCTTCTCGAAACCGCCCTCAACCAACTCGGCCTAAGCGCCCGCGCGTACGACAAAGTCCTCCGCGTAGCCCGCACCCTCGCCGACCTCGACGTCTCCGAGTCCATCCGCGACAACCACATCACCGAGGCCATCCAATACCGCAGCCTCGACCGGCAGATGTTCTAGAGTTGGAAGGACCTCCAGAGTCTGGAAGCAGGGCACTGAAGGATACAATGGTCTGCACCAAATTTGCTGGGCTGCGGAGTCGTTGAGGAAACCTCTAGCCTACATTGGGAGTCACGAGGTCCTATGATTAGGAGAAGAGCCGGCTGGAAGCCAGCGTTTCAACTCGCTAGATCGACCGATACGAACCACTGGGGCTTTGAGGCCTCCGCGCCCATGCCCTAGGTGTGCGTCAATACCCCGAATTTGCGTTTGTTATTCGGTATGGGGAGCGACACTCTTGCCGCACCTGCCCGAAGTCCTGTGCCTGTGGAGCCGCCAACCAACGCCACCAGGTCGTCCACCATCCGTTGCATCTCGATGGCATGGGCACTAAGCTCTTCGGCCGCTGCCGCCGATTCCTCGGAACTTGCGGCGTTCATCTGGGTGACCCGGTCCATTTGGGAGACTGCGGAGTTGATTTGCTCGATGCCTTGGGCCTGCTCGCTGCTGGCCAAGGCAATCTCCGCCACGAGGCTATCTACTTTCCGGGCGACGTCGGCTATCGCTTTGAGCGATTCGCCCACCTCCCGGCTGATTTGCACACCATTCTCCGCGTTCTTAACCGCCCCCGCGATCATGGCCGATGTATTCTTGGCCGCTGCCGCCGAGCGCAGGGCCAGGTTGCGCACCTCCTCGGCCACAACGGCGAAGCCCTTGCCGGCGTCCCCGGCGCGGGCGGCTTCGACGGCGGCGTTCAGCGCCAGCAGGTTCGTTTGGAACGCGATCTCGTCGATGGTCTTGATGATCTTGGCCGTTTCATCCGAGGACTTCTTGATATCGTCGATGGCTTGGCACATTCGCGTCATGGCCTGCACGCCATTGCTGGCGCTCGAATTGGTGCTCCCCGCCAGGGTCTTGGCCTGGTTGGCATTCTCCGCGTTTTGCTTGGTCATCGAGGTCAGTTCTTCGAGCGACGCCGAAGTCTCTTCGAGGCTTGAGGCTTGTTCACTGGCCCCGGCAGCCATTTCTTGGCTCGACTGTGACACATGGCCCGACGTCGAAGTCGTCTCATCCGCGCCGGAAGCGAGCTCTTCGATAATCTGTCTGAGGGCTTTGACTATGGACCGAATTATTGCCCCGGCAAGAGTGACGGACAGAAGTAATGCGGCAATACCCACAAGCAGAACGACGGAACGCAGGGTTTGGGCCGACGCCACCATGGAGACCATGGACGCCGCAAGTTCCTGTTCTTGAGATTCAACCAAGGGGGTGAGTTGTTCATCCAGTCGATAGGCGGCTTCGTCGAAGGCTCCCATGAGTTTGTTGCCTTCTGCGGGGCCGTCCTGAACGTACACATGCGCCATCCTCTTGCCGGCTTCATAGTAGTCTGCCGCCGCGCCCTCAAGCGTGGCGATCATCTCCAGGCCCGCGGCGTCATTCTCCGCTTGGTACATCTTCTTGAATCTTTCCGCACCGGCCACAAGAGACTGATAGTTGTCCTCGGCCTTCGTGAACCCGTCATCCAGGCCATCGAGGGCACGTGTTGCGGAGATATCGGATAAATACTGCTGCACCTGAATAACATTCTGTTTCATCTGCTGCGCCACGAGTACGAAGACGGCGCTCTCTTCTTTGGTCTTCGTCGCGTCGCGCTGCACTCTTGCGGCGAAGAAGAAAGTGGTTACGGTGATGGCGAGGATCATCAGAAGCGG
>JBAZRU010000175.1:3378-11135 GCA_041662805.1 Candidatus Hydrogenedentales bacterium
AAAAGCCCATCGCAATTTTCGTAGACAACGTAGTCTTTTTGAACATCCTCTTCGATCCTTTCCTCGGTCTGATAGCTCTTAGTACGAGTTCGAGGATATAAGAAAAATAGTATTAATCATGTAAAAGTATAACGTTGCGCGTCCTGCACCCGCGTGATGTACACAGGGCTTATCATGTGCCCCTCCCAATCGGGATGTTCTAAATTTTGGCAGTTCTCGCAGTATCGGGCCACATCAGGTGCACGGCATGCCCAATAGACTCTTCATTCGTTCGCCGACGAATGGACACCTGAAGTTCCTGGTCAAGGGTCCGTGCGCAATCAGGTGAAGTCAACCAGAGCCCCTGTCGAGAAGTAGAACCATCACATCATTATTAATTATACAATAATTCCGTATAAGCCGCAAGACTTAATTTTAATTAGTGAATTTATGCATTATATGCAAGGTGTAGCTAGTATGCGGTTTAATTCTTCTGCTGTTGCATTATTGGGGGCGCTGAGATGTTCGAGGCAAGTTCTCCTCTTGAACCTGCCGTGTGGCCCACTAGCATTCATTGAGTGACCCCGAGCGCTTCCGGTAAGGCGGTGGCAGCTTGCGATATAGAGGGTTCAATCGGCTTGATAACGTTGCGGGAGGGCAAAACCTCTACAAGTGTGCCGGTGGCTCACGAGAGTCGCACTGTATTTGCTTTCAAGTAGAAGCTCTGAGTCCTTATCCACTCCCAAGGCGTCGAACATTGCCGGAAATCCCCCTCGGGATTGTCTATTATCTGGAGGTTGGCTCAGGGAGATGATGGTGATGGTTGCAATTGATGTGCTCCTTATCGAGCGGTGGTCCCGGGTTGGCGATGCGGAGGCATTCAATGAACTGGTGCGCCGCCACGCAAATATGGTCTACGGGACGTGTCTACGCGTTTTGCGGAATGGAGCGGATGCGGAAGAAGTGTCGCAGGAGTGCTTTCTCCAATTGGCGCGGGACGGAGGGAAGATCCGAAGTTCGGTCGCGGGTTGGCTCCATGCGTTGGCGACGCATCGGTCGCTGAATCGTATCAAGAGCGATGCACGGCGTCGCGACAGGGAACAGCAATTCGCGGAGGACGTGCAGGCGTCGCAGCGCGTCGAATGGAATGCGCTGGAGGCGGTGGTCGATGAGGCCATCGCCGAGTTGCCAGAGAAGTTGCGCGAAGTGGTTGTTTCCCATTTCTTGGAACAACGTTCCCACGAAGCCGTCGCAGCCGACCTAGGCATTCCCCGGCGGACCGTCAGTTTCCGGATCCACAAGGGCGTCGAGCAAATACGGGCGCGCCTTCAGAAGAAGGGAGTCCGCGCGGAGTCCATGGCGTTGGCTGGTCTGCTTCGTGGGGGAGCCGGTGAAGTGGCTCCGTCTAGCCTTGCGGCCTCTCTGGGAAAGCTGGCATTGGCAGGGAATCTGCCCAGGGCAATAGTCGCCGCGTCGTCCGGTGATGGCTTTCTGATCGCGGCGCTGAAAGTATTCGTGGCTGTATCTATCATCGCTGTCGCGGGCTATTCTGTCCACGTTGCAGTTCGAGACGGCCGCGTCACATGGCGAGCGATGATGAGACCGACAAGCCAGACGGAGCAGTCCGTGCAGGCGCCAAAGACCCCTGTTTCCGAGCCTGCAACACTGGCGGAAGCCGGGACGCCTGTCCCCGTAAGTAGCGAACCCGTGGCTCCGCGTGACGCGGACGAGATCACAGACAGCAGTTTAAACATTGCCGTCTCTGGCGCTGTCTACGATGAGAACGCCCAACCGGTTCCGTGGGCAAAGGTGCTGCTGATCGTCGCGACGCGTCGCTCGCAGGTTTACGAGGCGACTACAGATGCATCGGGGCGTTATGTGTTCACGGACGTGAGGCACACGGGCCGGGCGCATTTCGTCATCGCCAGACACGGTTACTTGAATGACTTCAAACCACTGGAACTGAGCGCCGGCCAGGTATACAAGGACCAGGATTTCGGCATACGTCCCGGGCTGGCGGTGGAGGGTGCGCTCCTTGCCGTGGATGGAGAGCCTGTGCCGGATGCCGTCGTTTGGGCAGGCGAGGCATGGAACGAAGACAACTACGCTCCTGAAAACACCGTGGCCTTCGCGGCCGCCGTCACGGACAGCGCGGGGCGTTTCGACATGGGAATGGACGCGAAAGCAGTCTGGGCCCACGTCTGGGTCAATTCGGAAGTGCGCGGCACGGATTGCTTCTCGCGCGTTGCGCTGAAAGAAGAGGGTCTGCGGTTGCAGATGAAGGAGAAGGCGAGGATTCATGGGAACGTTGCGTGGCCGGACGGCGCGCCTGCGGTAGGCAAAGCAGTCGTTGTCTTGAGCCGGTTATCCGAACCCGACACGCGCACGATTCGGACGGACTGGCGAGCGCCCACAGAACAGCGGGAGATTGTGTCAGAGGATGGCTCCTACTCCATTTCGGATCTCTATCCCGCGATGTCGCACGATGTGCTAATCATCGAAAACGAGGAGGGAAAAGACGCGACAGTCAGTTCGCCGCTTGCGGCCCCACTTAAAGGCCTGACCTTTTCTCCCGGGGAAGACGTCGAGAAGAATTTCGTCGTTTCGCAGGCAGCGCGCATCGTCGGACGCGTGCTCACGGAAAAGAGCCAGCGTCCTGTGCCGGGAACGATGGTGTGGCTGGCGCGCGAAGGAGATACAGGATTTGCCTCGCCAAACCGGACTGATCCCGACGGCGCGTTTGAGTTCAAATGTGCTCCCGGAGCCTATACTCTCTATACCGACGCGCTAACCGACGACTATCAGGCGATCGTCAAGGAGAGATTCGGAAGAAGTATCACCGTAGGTGCGGGAGAGATTGTTACGCAGGACTTAAAGGTTTTCGAGCCTGTGGAAATCCGGCTGCGAATCCTCGATCACGAGGGAAGACCTGCGAAACAGGCGATTGTTGAACTCGGTGTTGTTAGCCCGAACGGTCGCCGCGCGGGAGGAAGTGCACCTGCCAATATGGACGCCGAAGGGCATGTTACCCTTCCCGTGTATCAGGATGTCGCTGAGGTATGGGCGTCCGCGGGGAAGAGTCATCAGGGTCCGCGCGTAGAGACGGTGCACCACACGGCCAGGCTCGGAGACGTGCTTCCCGAGGAGACCCTTGTCCTGGACGCGACATGCACCGTAAAGGGAGTCGTTGTGGATGTTGACGGGAGGCCGGTATCCGACAGAGGGGTGACGATCAAAGCAACGTACGAGGACGGAAGCGAAGACAGGATCGGGACGGGGCTAAACGCGGCTGGCGAATTCAACTCATTGCCCGGTATAGCTGAGTTGCGCGCCGGCGCTGCCACATTTGAGGTCACGGTGGACGATGTCGAGGCATCGTGGCGGTCAGAGCCCATGGAGTGCCTTCCCGAGCAGGAGGTGGATCTGGGCACGATCATGATCGATGTGACGAAAGCCGGGCCGCAACCGCCTACCCGCGACGAGGAATAGACCTGCTGTGTGACGATGTACTCTTTGAAGGAGTGCGACAAGTGGAAGTCCTGTCGCATCATTCGATAGAGGAGGAAACGCAGATATGCCCCAACCCTTCGTCATACTCTTCATCGCAGGGTTCTTGGTTCTCATCAGTATTCTTGCCAGCAAGATCTCGGATCGCATCGGCATCCCCGCTTTGATTGTGTTTCTGTGCGTGGGCATGTTGGCGGGGTCGGATGGTCCTGGCGGCATCCATTTCGACGATACGGCAGCCGCAAATCTGGTCGGGACCCTTGCGCTGGCGTTTATCCTATTCTCCGGAGGATTGGATACCAACTGGCGCATTATCCGGCCAGTACTTGGCCGCGGCATCACTCTGGCGACGTTTGGTGTAGTCATCACGGCAGGGTTGGTCGGCTTGTTTGTTTGGCAAGCTCTCGGGCTTCCAGTTCTCATGAGCCTCCTGATCGGGGCGATCATTTCCTCCACGGACGCCGCGGCCGTGTTCTCCGTTCTCAGAGGTCGTGGGGTAGGTCTCAAGGGAAACCTCAAACCCCTGCTCGAACTGGAATCCGGCAGCAACGACCCCATGGCCATCTTCCTTACCGTGGGTCTTACCCAGGCCCTGACCGTACCGGATTTCGAGTGGCCGTACCTCATGCCTTTGCTGGTTTGGAACATGGCCCTTGGCGCCGGAATCGGATTGGGGGTCGGCAAGTTGGCCGGCTTTATCTTCAATCGCATCCGGCTCGACTATGAAGGACTCTATCCCGTATTGAGCTTGAGCTTGGTGCTGGTTACCTTCGGGGCAACGGAGCAATTCAAGGGCAACGGCTTTCTTGCCGTGTATTTGTGCGGGATGATGTTGAACGCCACCGACTTTGCTCATAAGCGTTCCATCGCCAAGTTTCACGATGGCCTCGCGTGGCTGATGCAGATCATCCTATTCGTCGTGCTGGGGCTGCTGGTCTTTCCCGCGCAACTGCCTTCGGTTGCGCTTGAAGCCCTCGTTGTAGCTTTGTTCCTCATGCTGGTTGCTAGACCTATGGCCGTGTACGCCGGACTGCTGCGCAGCGACTTCTCGCTTCGGGAGCGCTCGCTTGTCGCGTGGACCGGCCTACGCGGGGCCGTGCCCATTGTGTTGGCAACGTATCCGTACCTGGCGGGATATGAGCACTCCGCTACCATCTTCAATATGGTGTTTTTCACCGTGCTTACCTCCGTGATGATCCAGGGCACGATGCTCATGCGCGTGGCGCGCTGGCTGGGCGTTGATGAACCACTCGCGTCGCGCGCGAAATACTCGCTGGAGATCGAGCGGCAAGGGCAGGCTCAAGGAGAGACGCGCGAGGTCGAGATTCTTCCAAACATGGCGGTAGTTGGAAGGTCCGTGGCCGATCTCGATATCCCCGCTGACGTGCTCATCCTACTAATTGGCCGCGGGGAAGGTTTTGTGGTACCCCGAGGGCAGACGCGTCTCGAACCGTACGATACGCTCTTGATGATTGGCGATCCCTCCGCACTGCGCCTTGCCGAGAAGGCGTTGCTATCGCCTCCCTCTGTTCCAAAGACTCCCGAGCAGCCGATGGATCCCCTTGCGACGTTGCCGTTGACCACCGAGCAGAAGTTCTTGTCGAAGCAAGTGGTGGTCGTCGGGTATGGGCGGGTTGGCAGGCGGATTTGCAGGGCATTGGCGAAGCAAGGCATTCCCTACGTCGTTGCCGACCGCAACCGCCTCCTTGTGGAAGAGTTGCGGGCGCAGGGTGTCCCCGCCGTTTCGGGTGACGCCTCGACGGCAATGGTGCTGGCCCAAGCGCACGTGGCGCGGGCCGCTGTCCTTGTGGTCGCAACGCCGGACACCATGAAGGTGCGCAAAATGGCGGAGTTTGCGCGTGCGCTGAATCCGGGCATCGAGATTGTCATTCGTACGCACAGCGAAATGGAGGCGAATCTTCTTCAGCAAGAGCAGGCGGGAAAGGTGTTTCTGGGTGAGCAAGAACTGGCCGAGAATATGACAGACTACGTCTTGTGCAGGGTCCGAGGCGATGCGCCTGCGCCGGAAGCCGGATAGTTGCCCGACGGGGGCATTGCTGCAATTGGTAAAGTGCCCCGACGATTGCATTAGTGATTTTTGACGAGGAGATATCGGTCATCCCGTGACGTATACTCAGGGTGCCCATTGGCTTGATCGTAAGCGATTGCTTGGGCAGACGTAGACGACGTTGAATCGGCGGGGGAAGGCCGGGGGGTGCAAATCATGTTGATTTCAATACGGATTGACTTGCTGGTGAGATGTTTATGTCTTGCCTTGTTTCCATGCGTGGGGTATGCGGAAGAACTGCAACGAGCTGCCGTGCTCGATTCCGCGCTGAACACCATTCACTTGAAAGCGGGGGCGGTCTCGCTGGACGTTCCGTTGACTTCTCCGCAATTCGTCTTCGGAGGAATGGACGCAGCCGGCGGAGCACTTCCAAGCCGCATTGAAGGAGCCACCCAAGGCGGCGCCCACGTTACCGCGTTCTTCGGGCCGGTTGACGTAGGTACGGCAGGGAAGCTTGAAGTGCAGCTTCTAGCCGAATGGTCGGAGCAGGAGTCGGTGCTTCGAAAATGGGCGCGATTCCGCTACGATGGCGAGGACAAGAACCTCGTTCTCAACGAGGCGGTTCTCGACAGGCTTGATGTCGCAGGGCGTAACGCGGAAATGGCCCCGGGCGACATCCAGAGTTATCCCGCTTTCTTCGACGGGTTCTTTGCGGGGATTGAATTTCCCATCGCGGCCACTCGCCTTGAGGCAGATCGGCTGGTCGTAGCGCATCGGCCCGGCTTGGCGATACAGCCTGGCGTTTGGTGCGAAACGCGCAAGGCGGTGTATGGCGTTGCGAAAGCCGGCGGTGAGCGGCAGGCTTTTCAGCGCTACATTGCCGGACACCTGCCGTCGCGCGGCCAGTTTCACGTCGACTACAACAGTTGGTGGACCTCGCCGGTGCCGTATACGGAGGCCGATATCCTGAAGCTGATGAAGGCCTTCGACGACAACCTCTACAAACCGTATGGCGTGTCGTTGGACTCGTTTTGCATCGACATGGGTTGGGCCAACGCGCACACGTTCTGGCAGATTGACGAGTCGCTATTTCCTTCCGGGTTTACAAAGATCGAGCGCGCCGCGCAAGACATGAAGAGTCATCTCGGGTTGTGGATTTCTCCGAGCAGCCGCTATCCGCAGGCGCTCGACAACGAATGGGCGGCGGCCCAAGGGTATGAGACGTTTATCGACTCGATCCCCGGCGCAAACGTCTTTCGTACGGCGTGTCTGGGCGGTCCGAAATATAGCGGGGCATTTCGCGACCGGCTTGTGGAGATGGCGAGCCGCAACGGCGTTCGGCACTTCAAGCTGGACGGTTATGTGCTGACCTGCACGGAGTCTAACCATGGGCACGCGCCGGGCGTGCTTTCCGCGGAAGCCGTAGCGGAGGGGTTCATCGCGGCCGCCGAGGCGGCGCATGCCGCCGCGCCGGACGTCTGGTTGGAGCCGACGTGCTTTGGGTGGAATCCGAGTCCATGGTGGTTGTTCTACTGCAATTCGGTTATCGGCAGCTATGGCGACGATGCGCCTTTTGGACGCGTGCCGTGTCCAGTCTATCGCGAGAGCTACACGACGGCGAGGGACTACTTCAATTTGCAGGGCGCATACTGGAGCGCGGTGCCGATCGCCGCGCAAGAAGTGCTTGGGATTATTCATCAGACGCCGGAACCGTTCCTTAATGACGCAGTCACTACCGTGATGCGCGGCAACATGTTTCTTCCCCTGTACATCAATCCCGCATATATGGACGAGCCTCGCTGGAAGATGCTTGCCAACCTCTTGACGTGGGCGCGTGCCAACGCAACCGTGTTGAGCGAGACCACGCCCCTTCTGCCTGCATCGTGGATGGACGGACGCTGCCCGAAGTTTGTTCAGGAAGCACCCATGCCGCGCGAACCCTATGGCTACGCGCACTGGAGTGGGGAGCAGGGACTCGTGCTGCTGCGCAATCCGTGGATAGCCCCGCAAACATACAAACTTCCGATCGAAGCCGCGTCCGGCGCGGCATCGCTTTCCGCGGTCAGCCTCTATCCCGAAGTGCGAGTCTATGGCCGCGACCTGCATGCGGGCGATACGCTAGACGTGACGTTGGCGCCCTATGAGACGGTCGTTCTTTCGGTGAATGGGAGCCAGCCGCTCGAAGGGTTGCCCGCCGCTTGCGAAATTGGAAATGATGCCTGCCGTATTCTCTCGTCTGAGCGCACGTATGGTCGTGTCGTGT
>JBAZRU010000176.1:0-11120 GCA_041662805.1 Candidatus Hydrogenedentales bacterium
GCAGGCGCTGACGGAGTTTCTCGATAAGCGCAACGAACATGCCGTCACCGAAGCGCTGAATGCCGTGTACGGCTCCGTGCAGCGGGAGGAACTCGTAGATCCCCTACTCGCTCACCTTCAAAGCGCGAGCATTCCCAGAGAAGAGTGGTAATGAGCCGGGGAGAGATTTGGTGGGCAAGTCTTCCTGAGCCACGTGGGTCGGAGCCTGGATATCGCCGCCCCGTGCTCGTTGTACAAGCGGATGCCTTCAATAACAGCCGCATCAGTACGATCTTGGTTGCGGCGATAACGACAAATATTTTGTTGGCCGAAGCTCCTGGAAATGTGCGCCTCAGCCGCAAGCAGAGCGGCCTGCCAAGAGAGTCCGTCGTGAATGTGTCTCAAGTGCTCACTCTGGACCGGCAATACCTGACCGAGCGTGCGGGAAAGCTCTCTCCATCCATCATGAGTTCTGTCAACGCGGGGCTGAAGTTGGTACTCGCACTGTAGGCCAATTTGCAATAAACGCTTACGGATGTCCTGCTTCGAACTGCCCCACGGGATACCCATTCGCATACGAAATTACAAACGCGCCGCCGGGGACGGAGTAGCGAACGTCGTCGTGGCGGTCGAAGTCGGCGGGACCTTCGCGGCGGAGCCGTGCGGGTGATTTCGGATCGAGGTACTGGCCCGCGAACTTCGCGAGAATCTTCGTGCGGTCGCCGAGAGAATGGGCCGTGTCTTTGAATGTCTCGCCGTCCACCATGTCCGCCGTGACAATGTGCGGGTCTACATCGAGGCCCACGGCCTGGAAATTCTCGATCATTTCGCGCGCGTCGTCCACGGGACATACGGTGTCGCTTTCGCCGTGGATGACGACTATTTTGGCGGCGTTGCCGAGCGATTTCATCGCGGCGAGGTGGCCGGGCTCGCCGATGAAACGGAGCCGTTGTTCGCCGGGGCTCAGGTAGTTCTTCTGCGTGGGGTCGTTGCTGTAGCCCGCAGAGAGCTTGCTGCCGTCGGGAAGATCGAAGGCGATGTCGTCGGTGAGCTTGGCCATGCCGCTAAGGTCCACGACGCAGGCGAACGTGCGCGGAGCGAGTTTGTTCGCCATGAGCGAGACGTTGCCTCCCCCCGAACCGCCGCCCGCGAAGATGCGCGCTTTGTCGAACGGCACGCACGCCTTGTTCAACCCGTCGTATACGAAGTACAGGGCGCGCAAGGCATCGAGCGCCTGGAGATATCCGAAGTCGTAGGGCCCGTTTTGCGCAGCGTCGTATTTGCCGCTTTGCAGGTAGTCGACGGAAATGGCGACGACGTTGAACATCTCGGCCATTTGGTCGGGGTCGGGCGCGCCGATGGCATGCGTGCCGCCCCAGTTGTGCACGCAGAGCATGAGACCGGTTTCTGGCGTGACGTTCTTTTGGTCTCCGCCGGGATAGTGGATGTATACGGCGACCGTGCGCGGCCCCGGCGCGAAGGCCCATTCCTGCGCAGGGATTGTCACGGTGGCGTTCGACTGCGGGAGGACGGGCCAATCTTGGGCGTGAGCCGAAGGCGTCATCGCGAACGTGCACACTGCCGCGAAGTGCAGCACCGTGGCGAATAGATGTTCTCTACGAAATTGCATCATCGTCATCACGTGCTCCGTTTGCCACGTCAGCGAGCGAAAACTCAACAGCGTCAATGGCGCGCGTCCCGCCGCAGCGAGGACACGATCCCTTTGTCAGGGCGATCATCGCCGGACTCTGGGAGGCGGAGGTTAGACAATTCGCGCAGACCTCTACTTGATCGTCGCGCATCATGGCCCATTGTACGCGCAGGCGACTCTGGAGGATTCTCAGAAAGCGAAGCATTCCACTTCTCCTCGTTGTCGAGCGCTGTCTGAACCAATCACTCGACAGTCTGTAAACCCTCGCACATAACGTAGTGCTTTTTGATCGGGAATTCGTTCATCCATTCGCGGACTTCGAGCGTCTTCCATTTGCCCGAACCTTTGCCGCCGCCGGAGTCATTGTCCCACAACCATTTTGGCGTTGGCCAGAGACAGTAGGTTGGGTTGACCGCGCGGTAGAACTCCTGCGACACGCCGTTCTGGCCGTGGTGCGCCATCTGCACGTAGTCGCAATGGAGGCGCTTGACGTAGGGGCTTGCCAGCAGCTTGTTGCCGCCCTGGACTCCTAGGTCGCCAAGGAACAGCACGCTCTTCCTTGAATCCGACACTCGCAGTACAACGCTCGAATTATTCAGCGGATTGCTTTTATATTCGGGATTCTTCACGCCGAGTACTTCGATCTTGAGGCCGTCGATGCGCAAGGTTTGGCCGAGCTCTAATTCTAGGAGGTCGCGTTTCGCGTCGCGCATGGCCGCGATAAACTCGGCATACTGCTGCTTCTCCGAGTCATTGCACGTTTGGCTGACCCAGTCCGCATCGGGCATGGACGCGTAGAGGGAGCCGATCGTGAGACCTTCGGGGATCCTGGCGATCTCGCGCAAGGCGGTCATGTGATCGTCGTGAGGGTGCGTGAGAAACCACGTGTCTACTTTGTTACCGCGTGCCTTGAGAAACTCGCGCAGATACGGCGTGTCGCCCGCCACGCCCCCATCGATGACGATGATCTTGCCTCCGCGCGTCTGAAGCACGTAGGACATGATCTGCGTTGGCGTTTGGTTGGGCAGTTGCCACAGGGTGAAAGTCTTCGCGCGCACGGGCTTGTCGCTCGACGACGCGACCGAGCAGCAGCCGGTCAGGGCCACGGCAAGAATAAGTCCCACGATCAGGCACGAGACTCTACGCACACTTCCTCCTTGTCATTCGGCGCCTTGGGCGCAATTCTATAGGCGCGGGCCTACGGGGTCATATAGATAAGGCTGTCCGCGCCCGATGGCCATACCTCGTTCTTCGTGAGCTTGGTCAGCCACTCTGCATAGCCGCCGTCTTTGTAAACCTGCGCCGCGCGCCACACCATCGGCAACAAGGGCCTCGGCACGATAGTCTTCAGGTTCTGTTGCGGCCACTTCCCCCGCTCGAAGGCGTGGTTGAGGATGTAGTCCAGCGCTGCGCGGATGCTGCGCCCGTCTTCCGTCTTGAATTGCCACTGATCCACACCAACGTGCTCGCCAAGCCGCGCGAGATCGAAGAAACCGCGCAGATTCATGACGCTGTAGCTGTAGGAGTTTGTGCGGGCGAGTTCCTCGGGCTGGCTGCCGTCGGGGGCAATCTGCGTGGCAATGCGTTCCTTGCCGACGTTGGAGAGGACTTTCTTGGCCAGCGCGTCATCGCCCGTGAATAATGCGAACGTAGCGACCTGCACGTCGTACCACGTGGCGTGGTTGTTCTTCGCTCGCGATTCATCGATACCATATTCGTGCGTCGTTAGCCACGTGGTGTACTCCTTGAACCACTTCACAAGACCGGCTTGGTCCGAGCTAGTCCACGATTTCGATCCGTCCAGAAGCGCAACTGCATCCAGGAGCGCGGGCAAGCCCGCCGTATCGATGATGCCAACGCCGCGCCCTTCTTCGCGTCCCGGAACCGCTTGCCCGAACTTCAGGTTTGGATTCATGCGGGTCGCTTCATCCAGAAACCCCGCGCGCAGGAGACGCGCCGCATGTTCTGCGTACTTCTCTTCGCCTGTGAACCAATACGCTTGGGCCAGAATTGCGACGTTGCGCGCCATCGCGCCCATGCCTACGTTGTCGTACTTGCCGCGGTCGGGATTTACTTCGCCGTCTCTCCGTATGTACGGAAGCCCGTCCTTTTTGCTGGGGTCAGGCCACCAATACGGCCCCACGCTCATGTAGTCGTGCTTGTCGCCGCTTGATGGCGTGAAGGGTTTGTCCATCACCGAGAAGGGTCCGGCGCTGAGTGCGGCATCCGCAACCGTTCGCAAAGCCGCCATCGGTACCGAGAGAGCCGGATCGCCGGACTGCACCTTTGCGCGCGTGCCGGCAAGGGCCTGGCCATCGAGCAGAAATACGCGAGGAAGGGTATCCGCCGCGGCGGATACGAGCAGAGTCACGCAAGCTATCGTCGCAAGTTTCAACACAGCCATGTTCCCCCTCCATGCTTCTCCGGATAGTGGCGTTTTGCTTGGCACTTACGTTCCGCGCGAGGTGATACCGTATGCGTGGAAACTAGGGTATTACCTTTGGGTGGCGTGAGGCAACTGGACGAGCATGGACTACATGGACTACGTGGACTGCATGGACAACGAGGACAGCTTGGATTGCCCTCCATGGGATTCTCCGAGGGAGAGCGTTTAGCGGGACTATTCCGTGAACAGGCTGTCTACACGGCGTATTTTGCTGCGACGTATTCGTCGATGATGGCGCGGAATTCGGTGGCGAGTTCGGTGGGAGAGCCGGTCAACGTCTTGAATTTCTGGCCGTCGACGTAGACGGGGCAGCTTGGGGCTTCGCCGGAACCGGGGAGGCTGATGCCGATGTTGGCGGCCTTGGATTCGCCGGGGCCGTTGACGACGCACCCCATGACCGCGAGCTTGAGGTCTTCGAATCCTCTGTACTGCTTCTTCCATTCCGGCATCTTGTCGCGTACGTAGCCTTGTACTTGCTCGGCAAGTTGCTGGAACACGGTGCTGGTGGTGCGGCCGCAGCCGGGGCATGCGGTGATGCTGGGCGCGAACGAGCGTAGCCCGAGCGCTTGCAGAATTTCGCAGGCCGCGTAGACCTCTTCGCGGCGGTCGCCGCCGGGACGCGGCGTAAGCGACACGCGGATGGTGTCGCCGATACCTTCCGTAAGCAGCGCGCCAAGCGCCGCGGCGGACCACGCGATGCCTTTCGTGCCCATGCCGGCTTCGGTGAGGCCCAGATGCAAGGGCTGGTCGGTCTGCGCGGCGAGGTTGCGGTACACCTCAAGCAGGTGCAAGGGTGTGGAGCTCTTACAGGAGATGATGATCTGGTCTTTGCGCAGGCCGCATTCGAGGGCGAGTTCCGTTGATTGGACCGCGGAAATCACCATGCATTCGTTGACGATTTGCTCGGAGGTCTTGCCCAAGTCGTGGTCGGTGTTGTCCTGCATGGTGCGCATGACCAGCTCTTGATTGAGCGAACCTGCATTAACGCCGATGCGGACGGGCTTGTTGTGGTCGACGGCGATCGCGCAGATGGTCGCGAATTGGACATCGCGTTTCGAGCCCCGGCCCACGTTGCCGGGGTTGATGCGATATTTGTCGAGAGCGGCCGCGCAGTCCGGGTAGTCAGTCAGGAGTTTGTGGCCGTTGAAATGGAAATCGCCGATGATGGGCGCGGTGCACCCCGCGTCGCGGACGCGATTGCGGATTTCGGGCACGGCTGCGGCGGCCTCGGCGGTGTTGACGGTAATACGGACGAGTTCGGAGCCAGCCCCGGCAAGTTCGAGGATTTGTTGGGCCGTTCCGGCGGCATCCGCCGTTTCCGTGTTGGTCATCGATTGGACGACCACGGGCGCGCCTCCGCCGACCTGAATGCCCCCGACGAGTACCCCCACCGTGTTGCGACGCGGTGCTAGAACCATGACGTAGCGACTCCTTGTTCAAAGAAACGTGGCAAAAATGATATGGTATCACAAAATGGGCCGCGGGGCAGAGTCCGGGGGCGAAGACGCCTGCCACTGAGGGGCGCCCGCCACAGAGAGCGGGCGCTACGAATGCGGAACGTGGCGATTGCGCTGGTGAATGCAATATAAGAGGCGGGTTGGAAAACCCGCCCTCCGAAGTGACAGTAATGGTGGAAGGTGGTTTTCATGAGTGACGCACGATTGATAGTGGGTTTACCGGCGGGGTCGTTGGCCGATCCGAACCGGGGCGGCAGCCTTATCGCGCTGCTGAAGCACGCGGGGTTTGCCACGAAGGGGTACGACAAGGGCGGGCCAAGCTCGTTTCCCGTCACGTCGTTTCTGGTGGGATGGGATGGACGGCCCCAGGAGTTCGGGTCGCAACTTGCCCTCGGCGAAATCGATATCGCTATCGGCGGCGACGACTGGGTGAGGGAGCGCGTGCTCGAGTTCAAGTACGAGTACAACCAGACTATCGAGCTGAAGAAGGCGCTTTCGCTGCAACGCGGCGAAGTGCGCATCGTCATCATCGCCACCGAGCCGCAGGCGTCGTGCGATGCGTGGCTGGCGGGCTTGCTGAAGGCGAAGCCCCTGCTCACCATGGTCTCGGAGATGCCGTATCTGGCGTTGGAATGGTTCCAGACGAAAGCAAAGGCGCTGGGGTTCGGCGAGTCGCACATGGGATTCAGCGTGCAGAAATACAAGACGCCCCCCAAGATCGACAAGGGGCTTGTGATCTACGAGACGTGGGGCAAGACCGAGGCAAAGGTAAAGGGCGGGTCGGTGGATTTCGGATTGGAAATCACGCAGACCGGCGGGGCCATCGCGAACTACGGCTTGCACGTCGTCGATCAGATCATGGAATCCGAGGCGGGTATCTGGACCAATCCATCGATCAAGGATTCGCCGGAAAAGTACGACCTCGCCCGCATGTTTCTGCTGAACCTCTACGGATCGATCTACGCGGAGAACAAAGTCCTGCTCACGTTCAACGCGCGCAAGGACGACGTGGAGCGACTGATGGACTACCTGCGGACCAACCGCCTGTTCGGCGACGAGCCGACGGTGAAGGAGGGGGTCCACTTCACGGAGTTCACAATAAAGCTCGATACGGCGAACAAGACGCTGCCGCTCGCGAAGGCGCGGTTCGACCTGGCAAAGCTGGGGGCGACGCATATCGAGACGATACCGTTGGAGTCGTCGATCCCGGGGCTGGACGTGATAGACGTTTGACTGGTGGGTGATAATTGAGAAAAGTTTTGTTTATAATTCGATTAATTTCGATGAAAACCATGAAAGATGGAAGGTATACGCGAGAGAAGCGACGCAATATATAGTGTACGCTATGTTAAGGGCTTGAAAAATAGCCGTTGTTGCGTCATAATTACTCCGTGCTTTAGCATGTTCCGGAAGCGTTTCACGTTTTCGGAGACGCGGAGAGGAGAGTCTATTGATTCTCCACCAGACCATAGACGGAAGGAAGGGAGGTGAATCGTAATATGAAGCATACCAAGATGGTGTCGAAGCCGGCTCGCGCTGAGCAAGTTGCGTGGGTGGAAATGAAGAACATTTTTGGACCGCTGCCGTTGGGCACAGATCAGGCGGGTTGGTTGGTTTCGCTGATCGACAACGCTCTGCAGAAGTAAGTATCGTCGCCTTTGTTTCCGGTTTTTGCATGCGGAAGGAGGGTCGGAAGAAGCAGCCGAAGGCTGCTGGTTCCGGCGCTTCCGCGATTGTGACATCGTTCACACGCGGATATGACAACAGCGTATCACGTGGCTTTGGCCGTGGGATATGCGTCGCGAAAGGGTAACGTACAATGAAGCACGTTCGCATAGTTACGAAGAGTATGCCGGCCCGCGCCTGGTGGTGGAGTTGGTTTGCCCCGGTCATCGGTGAAGTGCCGACGCTGCTGGGGGCGTTCACGAAGTTCGAGATTCCCGACATCCGGGATATCTAAGACCTTCGGGCCTCACGAACGGGGTTCCACTGCCCTTTTCTCGTCTAGTAATCCGTAGGTCTGCCTAGGCAGGCTGGGTTACCGGAATAGGCAGTAGCGGTATGTTGCGGGATGGATAATCTCGCAGTGCCGCCGAACCTCCATAAGAGATGAGAAATGGCGGGCCGCAGATACGTCTGCGGCCCGTTTCCTTTTTTTTGGGGGGTGGCGGGAATGGACCAGAGGGACCAGGAGCAGAGGGGCCAGAGGGACCTGTGAGTGGCCTGGGTCTGGGGACGCGGGTAGTGTCCCAAATCTCAAATTTGAAATCCAAGAGCGGGTCTATCTCCACCACTTGATAATCACTGGGTCTCGCGCAGTGGGGGCGATATCGAGGCCGAAGCGGAATTCGCCGGGGATCTTCGAGACTTTCACCAGAACCGTGTTGCGGCCTTGGCGGGCCGTGGCGGGGACTTGGTATTCGTTCAGGGTCTTGTGGGGCAGGTGTTCGAGGCTTTCGTGGACAAGCGTGCCGTTTAGCCAGACCTTTGTGGCGTCCTGAAGCTGCAAGGTTAGTTCTACCAGACCGCGCGCGGATGCGTTGAATTCGGCGTAGGCGTAGCCTGTGCCATGATCGAAGCGCGGGTAGTATTGATACACCGGCGAGAAGGCGTCTTGCAGGTTGACGATGTGCTTGTCTTCGGAGCGCGAATACCAGCGTTTCCAGCGAATGGGTTTGTACCATCCCTGGTAGGTGGCGGTGAAGTCGATCGCGTGTTCGGGTTGATAGGCGGCGACATGGCCTTGGTCGCCCCAGTTGGGAAACATGCCCAGAACCATCCATTGACGAATGCGTTCGGCGCGCTCGCGTTTCAGCCAATCCAGCGCGGGCGTGGATAGCGCGGATGGTTCCTCCGCGGGAACGGACCGGCGCGAGAAGTGTTGGAGCAAGTTCACGAAGATGCGGTCGGCGACAGGGTCTTTGCCGAGGTTTTCGAGGACGCGCAGGTGGGTGAACACGATGCGGCCGCTGCCGTAGCGCCGGATCAGAATGTCGCTCCCCCACCATTTCGTGTCGCCGATCATGTAATGGCCCGCGGCGATGGGGGCCGTATCGAAGGTTCCGCAAATGTCTTCGTCACTGGTTTCCACGAAGGTCTTCGCAGGAACGACGTTGCGGTAGGGTTGGCGCATGAGGCATCGAACGGGCAAGCCCTCGAAAATGGGATGCAGCTTGACGTAGTGGTAGATGCCGAGAAACGCGCCAACGGCGTCCTTGCTCGTGGCTAGGAGGGCCGGGTCGATGTGCTCGGCGAGATCGTTCCAGTCGTCGGGCGGCGAGAACATGATAGCGACGGCGCCTTCGCGGACTTCGGCGAGCACGCTCATCAATTCGGCTTCGGGATATGCGCGAATCGTATTGGCAATGGGCGGAATCACGTGGATCGCCGAGCGCGGGTGGCCGGACTTCGAAAGGGCGGAGCAGGCGTCGCGCCATTCGCGGTGCGGGTCGAGCACGTGAACGGGGACGTCGCTGGCCGAGACGGGATCGACCACGTGCAGGTCAATGTCGTTCTGGCAGAGGATGCGGGCGCCTTGCACGATTCGCACGACGAAGCGGTGCGTTCCCGTGGAGCCCGAGGCGGCTATCGACCCCGACCAGACTTCCTTGTGGCCGCGGCCAATGGTGATCGCGCGGCGCTTCTTCCAGAGGACTTGGTTGGTCGGGCCGACGACTTGCAGGGAGAGGTCGCCGCGGCTTTCGACGCGTTCGTCGTTGACGAGCGTGACCGTGACGTTTACGGATTCGCGCGGGACGAGATTCGTTCGCTCGATCTGGATCACCGGCAGCAGCGGCGCTTGGATGGCTTTGAGCGTGCGGTGCACGGGCTTCGGCCTGCGCCAGCGGTCAAGCACGCCCGCGCAGAATTCGTGGCCGGCGTCGCAGAGCTGGGTGTAGCAGTAGCCGGCGGCCTTGGGATTGGAGCGGATGACTTCAATCTGATGGCGGACGGCATCGCACTGCACTTCGCGGGCGGCGGCGGTGAACCCCGAGAAACTGCCGAAGACGCGATCCAACTCGCGCTCGGCGAACCCGGTCTGGGCGGCGTCGAGCATCCCCTGGAGGAAGCGCGCGTCCTTGAGTTTTTCGCGTTGATCGCCGTATTGGGCGATTACATCCGCGAGGTCTTCCATGCCGCCAAAGCCGAATTCGGAGAGGAAGTAGAGGGCGTCGGGATCGCCGCTGTTCAGGTAATGGCGCTTGATCTCTTCGTCGACGGGGGCGCGCTGATAGATGTGCAGGTCGTCGTAGACCTGGAACTCTTCATGGTAGGGACGAATGAAGCGCGCGGGCTCGCGGGTGGCGTTGACGCCGCCGGAATCGTCGATGATGAGGCGGCTCGGGTCGAGCGAGCGCGCCAACTTGCACAGGTCTTCTTTGATGAGTTGAGCGCCGCCGTTAATGATGTAACCGGCGTTGCCCGACTCATTGAGCATACCCCATATGACGATGGACGGATGGTTGCGGTCGCGGAGGATCATCTCGCGGACTTCGCGCTCGCAGCGATCTTTCATCCATTCGGACTTTTCGATCCAGCCGATGGGCGGTTCCGCGTAGACGAGGAGGCCGAGTTCGTCGCACAGATCGAGGGTAATGCGAGGGGCGGTCTTGATGTGCAGGCGAATCATGTTGAAGCCCGCTTCCTTGGCGAGCTGCAATTCCTTACGCGCTAGATCGACCGACTCGGGTCCCGCGAGCGAGCGCGCATAGTCAGGTTGATGCAGAACGCCTTTGACCTGATACGAGCGGTTGTTCAGGCAGAAGCGGTTCTCGCGGACGGTAAACTCGCGCATGCCGAAGCGGACCGTGTACGTGTCGATGACGGCTTCGCCGTCGAGCAAGTCGCAGACGAGGGTATAGAGTTTTGGGGTTTCCGGGGCCCAGAGTTCATGGTCGGGAAAGTCGAGCATGAACTTTCCGGCCGGACCCGTAGCCGCGTGGGGCGTATCGGCGATCGCGATGCGGACGTTCGCGGGCTGGGCCGTCTCGACGGTGGCGGTGATACGCTTGCGGCGGATGTCGGGCTGCACGTACACGCCGGTAATGTGCATTGGGTTGCGCGCGACCAGGGAGACGTCGCCCCAGATACCCGCGAAACTCCAGTACCCGTTTTCCTTTGCGCAGGGAATCTGCCGGCGTTTGAAGTCGCCGTAACCGTCCTTGCCGTGAGGGTCGACGACGCGCACGACGAGCGTGTTGGGTCCGAAGTTGATCGCGGAGGACACGTCGAAGGCAAAGGGTGTGTAGCCGCCTTCGTGATCGCCGAGGGCCTTGCCGTTTAGCCAAGCCTCGGCATAGTAATCGACTGCTTCGAATTGGAGCGCGACGTGGAGGCCGCGCCAGTCTTCGGGGGCATCGAAGGTACGGACATACCAGCCCACGCCATCGTAGTCGGGAACCCAGAGGTCCCAGACGGCGGGCACGGTTACTGGCATGCCGTCGGGCCGGGCCGAGGCATCAAACCAACGCGCGGATTTACCCTTGTCCTCGGGGTCGAGTACAAGCGTCCACGCGCCATTTAGGGAGAGTTGTTCTTGTTGCATGTCCATGGCGCAGTTGAGAAGGTGTAGTTGAGTGATGGTACA
>JBAZRU010000177.1:0-9320 GCA_041662805.1 Candidatus Hydrogenedentales bacterium
CAAGCGACACGAAGGGTTTATTTGCGCGGAGACTCCGTTGATGAATGAACTCCGCCAATACCTGCTTGCCGGATCCACTTTCTCCGAGCAGCAACGTTGTGACGTTCGAAGCCGCGGCGCGGGTGGCCTGCTCAAACACGCGGCGCATGAGGGGGCTTTCGGCAATCACGCCCGCAGGCAGGTCCAAGCCCCCGTCCTCCGACACGACGCGCCCGCTCCGGCCCAACGCGTCGTCTACGGCCGCGATGAGTTCGTCCAGATCGATGGGCTTCTCCAGGTAGTCTAGAGCGCCCTGTTTGATAGCAGTCACGGCATCGCGCACATCGATGAATGCCGTCAAGAGGATCGCCGGGAGTTCCGGACGCGTCTCCCGCACTTCCTTCAGCAGGTCGAGGCCGCTCATGCCCGGCATGCGCACGTCCAAGAGCATGAGGTCGCATGCTCCTGCTTGCGCCAGCCCTTCCGCTCCATTGCGGCACAGGACGGTCCTGTAGCCGGCCCGTTGCAGCGCGTTATCGTAGAGCTGCCGTTGGCTGGCTTCGTCATCCACTATGGCGATGAGAGGTTTTGGCATGTCCTATTCCACTTTGCGAAAGCCGTTCAAACGCGCGCGGGTTCCCCCGCCTTGTCTCGGAAGGATGACCAGAGTTGCCGCGTGCGCCCGCGCAATTTGTTCGACGATGGCAAGACCCAAGCCCGTGCCCCCCTCAAACCGCGAGAAGTAGGGCTCCTTCACGTGGGTGATGTCCTCCGGAGCGATCCCGCAGCCGTCGTCAGTGACGCACAAGTCCGTGTACGTCCCGTTCGTCAGCGCTTCAACGCGCACGCGGCACGCAGGGCGACAGGCACGCAGGGCGTTGATCAAGAGGTTGAGCATTCCCCGCCGAAGCAGTTCAGCGTCCACCAAGATCGCTTCGCCGCTGGAAATCACCTCAAGCGTAATTCCCTTCGCTTCTGCTTCGGGCCGTACCAACGATACCAGTTCATTGAGAAACGGATCGAGCGGCAACGGCGCAAGCTGGGCGGCTTTCGGCCGTGAGAGGGTTAGGAACGCGTTGATATGTCCCACCGTGCGGTCAACCTCGTCGACGATGCACGTTGCGTCGGTGTGTGCATCATTCGCGACCGCGGTCGTGTCGACTATTCTCTGGGCAAGTCCCCGCACCACGTTGAGCGGGTTCTTGGTCTCATGCGCCAGACCGGCTCCCAGTTGGGCCAAACGTTCGTTTTCGGCGGCAAGCTCACGGGTCAGCGCCAAGTCCGACTCCAGGGCGAGGCGATGCGTCTGCAGCAGCAACAAGCCCACCGCCGCCGCCACCGCGCAAACGGCAACAACCAAGGCCACGCCGAATCGCACTCGCTCGTGCAGCACATCCCGGTGGACCGATGTTGCATCCAGCGCCATGGTTATCACGTAGGAGCCTGTAGGCAAGGACTCTGCCGTAGGAACGGCCTGCCAAGGACCGCCATGCGACTCGCCGGTATGGGGGTCGTCCAGGGGCGGCAACTCGGCAGCGACAGCCATCGTTACCGACGCGCCTTCCCACAAAGGGGTATCGGGAGGCGGGGAGGGCAGATCTTTCACGGTGCCGTGTTCGTTCACGGTCGTGCCATCGCTCCTGGACAAGCGTACTCCAAGCACGCCTGGGATCCGTGCAGCCTCCTCATAGAGTACGTTGATGCGGTCGCCGCGCGCTCGGGCCATGCGGCCCTGCGCCCGCATACCTGCTGTCAGGGCCTCCCCCAGCGCTTCCCCGCGTTCCAGAAGGGTATTCCGGTGGCGTTGGGCGGCGCTCCGGTAATCCGAATACAGAAAGAGGACAGCGACCGCCACAAGGGCTGTCGCTGCCGCTAATATCCATCCCGCAGGCTTGGGAGCGCGTCTGCTCATTGGAGCGTTAGCCACGTCCGCCGCTCTGCTGGTTACGCTGACATGCGCCATTGCCGGACCCACCCTGTCCTCGGCCGCGCCCCTTGGCGCCGCAGCCTTGTCCCTTGTTATCGCACACGCCGTCGCCGTTTGCATCCACGCGGTTGGGGCATTCTTTGTTGGCGCCGCAGCCTTGTCCTTTGTTGTCGCACACGCCGTCGCCGTTTGCATCCACGCGGTTGGGGCATTCCTTGTTGGCGTCGCAGCCCTTGCCGCGTTTGTTGCCCTTCGCGCAACTCGCAGTGCCCTTGTTGTCGCAGACCCCATCGCTATCCGCGTCGACGTAGTTCGAGCCTGCATTGGGCGCAGGCGTGTCCGCCGAAGTCTCCGCCGCAACCGGAGACGATGCGTTGCCTTGCGCCCACGCGCCGGCCGCAGTGAGACCCACGAATGCACACACCACGGATATCCACACTATGCTTTTCATCCACTTCATACTAGCATCTCCTCTAACGTTTTGGTGACGGGTCACGCCCTGGTGCAGGCACATCCTCGTTCACACCGTTGCCAGTCAGAGTGCAATCTCCGTGCCAGCGTTTCGCGCCCAAATGAAGGCACTATCACTGCAATAATGGTCGCGCCGGAGTCCTGCTGTGCAAACTTTGCATACTCGTGGCTGAAAGCGCGATGCCGCTCCCTCGGCGCGGCAGAGCCGAAGCCGCGAGAGAACTCTGAGAACAGGCAGAAGAGAACCGAGAATTGAGAGCGTTACCAGTAGGCGGCGAGTAGGTACGAAACACTTTCCGACTCGCTATACAGCACCGTAAAGCCCGCTCCATTTGAGGCTCGGGGTCCCTCATATCCAATCGAGCCGGCGGGTGCTTGTTTGCCAAGACCGGCAATAAGGTCGTTGAACCAATCCAACCGGTCATACGGCTTCGGCGTTTCACGTGGGAGCTTCGCATCCTTTCCGCGTGCTTCCCACTGGCGCTCGAAGAACTCGTCAAGTGCTTGTCTACTGATTGTGAATCTGGCTTGGAACCCCGTCACTTGTTTGTTCACGGTGATATTGGTCGCCGACTCCGGAAGGTATCGCTCAATACGAAAATCATGCACGGATTGAAAATCGGGATACGTGAAGACGCCAAACCGATAGGGATCGAGAATCTTCTGAACGACGGTGCAACAAGGAACGAAAAGCAGTATGGCGATCACGGCGCCAAGCGCGCATGTGCGCGCCCCCTTGCGGTAGTACCACTGCGCGATGGTCGTGGCGACAATGAGTACGCCCAGAAGGATATAGAACGTTATCTTCGAAGGTAGGACCACTGGCCATAACATGCGCTTAACTCGACCTCGACTGGACTAATCCGAAATTCTCCGAGCGAATTTGTTTGCGACCACAACGGGCTTGCCTCCCGCAATCATGATCGTACTGTCGGGTACTTTTCAACGCCGCTCCTGTTGCCGCAAGCATCTTTTCCACCGCCAAGAGCGAGTATTCGGGACGGACATGAAGTCTGACTTGGGCGAAGATTGGGTATACTGTTGATTGCCGACTGCGGACCGGAAGTGCCAATGGGGGACGCCCGGCCGCTCCCGCACCATCAACCAGTGGATTCAGGATGGATAAGCCAATGAATGGTCTCCGTTTCGTCGTCATTGCCACGATTGCCGCTACGAGCGCATTTGCCGCCGATGGGGAGAGTTCCTCCTTCCCGTTCGCGGCGGTCGACCCGGCCCACGTCAACGTGGGTGGCGAGATAGGCCGCCGTATCGATCTGACGATCCAGAAAAACCTTCTGGTCATCGATGTCGAGAACCAGTTTCTCGCCCCGTTCCGCACCAAGCAAAGCAAGCTCTTCGATTACATCGGTATGGGCAAGCTCATCGACGCGGCGGTGAACTTCGCCTATAATACGCGTGATCCCAAGGCCGTCGCGTTGAAGGATCATCTCGTCACGGAGTTGCTCGCGACCCAGCTTGACGACGGCTATATCGGCTCGTTTCCGGAAGGCGCCCGCATCCGCGATGTCTTCGACGAACACGAGATTGCGTACAACATCCATGCGCTCGTGAACAACTACCGGCGATTCCATGACCAGCGTTCGCTCGACGCTGCCCGCAAGCTGGCCGACTACCTCATGACAAATTTCAAGAGCGCTACGGTGGGAGTAGATCCGCAACTGGTGTGCAAGATCGACATCGAGCGGGCGATGATCGCACTGAGCGAGGCCTGCGGCGATGCGCGCTACCGCGACTACATCGTCGAGCGCGTCGGGCTGCGCGACTGGAAGTCGCCGATCGACGAGGTCAACAACGGCAAATACAGCAGCGCGGACGGCCACGCGTACATGTTCATGAACATGTGCATGGCGCAGGCGGATCTGTACCGCGAGCATCCGGACGCGTCGCTCCTTACCCAGAGCCATCGCGTGATCGATTATCTCACCAAGGACGACGGTTTGATGATCACGGGCACGTGCGGCCTGACCGAGCGGTTCCGCAACAACCAGGAGACCGTCGGCGACGTGGGCGAAAGTTGCGCAACGGCCTATCTCATTCGTTTGGCGCACAATCTCTTGCAGTTCGAAGGCAACTCCCTCTATGGCGACCTTATGGAGCGGACAATCTACAACGCCCTGTTCGCCGCCCAATCGCCCGATGGGCGCAGCCTCCGGTATTACACCGCCATTGACGGCCCACGGAAGTACTACCCGAACGATACGTATTGTTGCCCCGGTAATTGGCGGCGGATCGTCGCCGAACTGCCGGAGATGATCTACTACCGATCGGCCGGTGGCGGCGTGCTCATCAATCTCTACGCGGCGTCGACGGCGGAGGTGCCCATTGCCGGCGGTCTTACCGTAAAGCTTCGGCAGGAAACCGGGTATCCAAACTCGGGCAAAGTGGTGATTGTGGTCGAGCCATCGCAATCGGCGGAATTCCCGGTGACGCTACGCATACCCAGGTGGTGCGAGTCGGCGACCGTCGCCGTCAATGGCCAAACGGCCAGCGAATTGGCAAAACCCGGCGATTGGTATTCCGTCAAGCGCACGTGGAAGTCGGGCGACGTGGTCACGCTGGAGATGCCCATGAAGACGCGGTTGGTGCGTGGGCGCAAATTGCAGGCGGGCAAGGTGGCTGTCATGCGTGGGCCGTTGGTCTTCTGCTTCAGCCCGGCGCGTCAGGCCGCTCGCTATCCCGTCTATGCTGGTCATGGCGCGGACCCGGCGGAGGTCCAGCGCAGCGTGGCAGAAGCCATCGGTCAGACGAAGATCGATTGGGCTACGTTGTCCGAACCCGTGCCGGATGCAACCATCCGGCCGGATGGTCTGGCGTTGGAAGTTCGCGGCTGGGGACCCGCCAGCGACCGAAGCAAGCCGGCAGACCTGAAGCTCGTGTTCTCCGAGTTCATCGATCCGACGGGAGAGCAGACGTATTGGCCTATAGAAGATCCAAAGGCAGGAGTCGATGACGAATTGTGCATGGGGAACGTAGTCGAGAAGGCAGTTGACTCCAAGTGACGGGCGTTGCGGGGAGCATCCACAAGCTCGGGAGCGCACGCCACAACAAGGTGGACCTCAACACGTGGACTACGAGTGATCTTTCAGGGACCGACACGGACCGACACGGACGATACGGAACACACATCAATTTCTAGTTGAAGTCTCCTGCGCGCGGTTCACGACACGTTGGGTGGTTTGGAGTCGGTTGTGCCGAATTCGTTGCGGCCGCGCCAGTCCATGGGTTTGTTGGCGATGATTTGGGCGATGAGCGAGAGGGCGAACCAGACGCGAAGCACGCCTGCAATGGGATGCAGCCAAGGAACCAGGGGGTGGAAGTCCGCGATCTGTTCGACGCCGCTGCTTTCGCGGGCTTCGTCTACGTAGAGAACGACTCCGGCGGCGGCGAGCGCGGTCAGCAGCGGATCGAAGCGGCCCGCGAGCAGTTGCGGGAGGATCCCCACGGCCATCATGGGCAGGGCGATAAGCGAGGTGCTGAGGCGCAGGGCGAGCATGGTAAGCGGGAGGTGGAGGCGGTCGCCGAAGAAGATGCGCATCTTGCGCAGGGTGTGCGTTTTGACTTCCTGGTATCCGTGGTAGAAGCGTACGCGCAGGATATCCGGCGACCATGCGAGCCCGACGCGGCCGCCGATTTGTTTCATGGCGGCGGCCATGAGCGTATCTTCGGGATGCCACTGGCCGAGGGCTTTATGGCCGCCAAGGGCCCGATAGCTTGTGTACCTCACGAGCATGAACGCGCCAATTCCGATCGGAAACGAGCGAGGATCGTTCAGGCGCTCGTATTCGACGCCTTGAATTATTCCTCGCCAGCCGTTGGGGAGCAGGAACTGTTCGGCCCAGGTTTTGGCAACTAAGCGCGGCATGCAGGTGAGGTAATCGAGGTTATCGCGTTCGGCTACTGCGACGGCCTGCTCAATTAACCCCGGCTCAAATATCACGTCGGCGTCCGCGAATAGCAACCAGTGTTGATCGGGAGGCGGCGCATTTTCGTCGCGTTCGATTTGGAGAAAGGTTTGCCAGAGGGCATTGGATTTGCCGAACCAGCCTTCCGTGATTGGGGGATTATGCACGACGTGAATGCGAGGGAAGTCGTGTTGGAGCGCGTCGAGGATTTGTGGGGTGCTGTCCGTGGAGTGATCGTTGACGAACCACAGGTCAAGATTGGGATAGTTCAACGAAGCGAGAGAGCGCGCGGCTTCCTCAAGGTTCTTCTCTTCGTTGCGCGCGGGGACCAGCACCGTGACTCTCGACCAGTCTTTTCGCGGGCTTACCGCCGCGGCGCGAGAGAAGCAGGGTAACGCGGCCAAGTTGCGGCGGAACGATCGCCTGCGCGCGCTCCGGATGTATACGAAAACGACGACGAACACCCACACGGCAGACACGCTTACCGGATGCGGTTTGATGCAGGCGACAACCAAGACGGCGAAGATGGTCCACCACATTACAACCACGGACGCGCTGGCGCGCGCACGAAGGGATTGCGCCAGCGCGCCCATATCGATGGATGCGGGCTCCGTTTCAACCTCATCCCGTTGGGGAGGTACTGCGTCGATCTTCACGGAGCAACCGTCATATTCGCCGGTGTTACAGGGTCTTGGTGGCGTTGTTGGGGATCTTCTTTTCGCCGATAATAACTTTGCTGGCATCGGCCAACTGCGGAGCGGGGGACTTGGCTACCAATTTGACGTGTTTCATTTCGTGTCCTTTTCGATTTTACTGCGTTGAATGTTGCGATGTGGTTGACCAAAACGCATCTGGATTGCAGGGCTGTTTGCCGGAATTGCGCAAGAGACCTAGCCGCCGTTCGTAAACCGAAAACGCAAACCGGTCCACGAACGCTGCATAGCGATTGCAGTCACCAGACCGCGAAATTGTAACATCCGGGACGGGACCTTCGCCAGTAGCGTCCGCCTTTCATGGCGGGCGGAGTTACGGCGTCGCCCCGCCATGGTGAACATATCCACAGTTACACTGGAATTCTGCGAACCCAACCACTTACACGCTTATAGCGTTCGTTCATTTTGGTTGGTTACCCTTGGGTACCGCATGCCACGCGTGGCATGCGGCACCCAAGGCTGGGGAATTACGCGCTTGTAGCGCTAAAGCGAATTCAGACTTCGGGGAATTGCGCGCTTGCAGCGCTAAAGCGAATTCAGACTTCGGGGAATAACGGGCTTGCAGCGCTTAAGAGAACTCGAACTTCGGTCCATTCGCTGACTTGGGAACCGGTTGCGCGCATCGATCAGCGGCCGGCTGGCGCGCATCGCCCTAGCCGAAAACCTATAATTGTCTCCAATCACCCAGTGCGTGCACTTTCATGAGGGTGAGACGCGGCGCTTTCCTTGCGAAAGCCTTGCGGCGTCAAACGACAGTGACGGCGTGAAATCGCCAAGAGTTCGAACGCGAGGTGGTATTCGGTGTCACACAAGGAGGGATATCTCGCGTTGCATGGAATGGCGAGTCTGGAATACGAACCAGCGAAGGAGCATTGCGAAATGATAGTCCGAATAGGCCGGGTGGCTTTTCTCTTGGTGTGTGCCGGAACGGCGTGGGCGTACCCGGTCGGACCGGCCTTGACCTTGGACAAACTGACCGAGGAAGCAGACCTCGTGTTCAAGGGAACGGCTATCTCCAGTCAGCCGGTAGTGGACGACTGGTTCAAGCCGGTCCAGGGCTTTGCCGTCGAGGAAACGCGGTTCAGGATTATTTCCGTCATCAAGGGCGAGAAGCCGGGTGCCACGGCTTCGTTCCGGCACTACAACGAGGACCCCCAGCCAACCGTTCGCATGTTCCAACCGCAGTACTATCGTTTCGAGATTGGAAGGACCTACATTGTCTTCGCCAAACGAGGCGAGATGCCTGGAACCCTTCGCCAAATCTGGATGAACCACACGATGAAGGAAGACCAGGGGGCACTGTTGTGCGCCAACGACAAACCTGCCGAAGCGCGGACCGTCAAGGAGATCGTATGGACTGAGCTGATGACGATGCTCGCGAGTGCCGAGGTTGAGGACGTGGGGTACGCGATCAGGCAGCTTGATGAAATGAGCGGCCCGCATGGAGAATTCAATGCGGTGTCCGAATTCGAACGCACGGATGTGGTGGCCGCCGTGCGAAGCTTCATGAACCACGCGGAGCCCAAGATTGCCCAAGCGTCCATCGGTGTGGTCGGCTCGCACAACCCATATATGTCCGACGAGAGGGCGATCCACTGGCTGGCCACCGTGGGGAGCGCGGAGACGCCCGGTATGGGCAAGATGGACGCGAAGATGCAAAACACCGGCGGGGCGCTGTACTGGAAGGACCTCGTGGCTTTGGCCGAAAGCCAGGCTCCCAATGAGACGCGGGCGGCGGCCATCCTGGCGCTGGGCCTGGTGCGAGAACCGTCGCTGGTGGAGCCCGTCCAACGATGGCTGGCCGACCCCTCCCCGGCCATTCGAGCAGCGGCAACGGTAGTCCTCGCGGACTTTCCGGGGCCGGAGACGCAGAAGCATCTGGCATCTCTCGCAGGCGACAAGGCGGCGGAAGTCCGTGTAGGTGTGGCACGCGCAATCGGTTTCGGCCAAATGGCAGAACTCGCCGGCATTCTGGCCAAGCTGTTGTCCGACGGGGAGTTCAAGGTGCGTCAAGCCGCGGCGATGAGCGTGCTGTCTTTCTCGCCGAAGGACGAAGCCATCGCAAACGTCTTCCGAGCGAATATTGAGAATGATGAATTCGAACCGCTCTTTCTCATAGCTCTTGCACGCGAGCGCCCCGAGGACTACCTGGAGCCGCTAGCTGAAGCGGTGGAGCAGCAAACCGAACCCAAAGACTTCTGGGGTGGGCAGCTACCCGCGTTCACGGCTTGGGAGATTCTGTTCAAGTATCTGCGCGCGCAGCCCGCCGGGATCGTTCAATCCGGGAAGCTCGATCGCTACCTGGAC
>JBAZRU010000177.1:9358-11067 GCA_041662805.1 Candidatus Hydrogenedentales bacterium
TCGCAACCGCGGGACATCTATGCCTTCTACCTCCAGCGCGGGATGCCGGAGCGGGCGAAGAAGTATCGCGAGGAAGCCCAGAAGGCCGCCACGTACGATCTCGAATACTTTTTCAAGCAAGTCGATTCGGCCCCGTCGCAGTACTTGCAGGATTGATCGCCCAGGCGCGACAGGGCGATGATATCGTTGCGTAGCTACCCTAGTTTCAAGGAGCAATCGGTAAATGAAGGTATGGACGATTATGTGCTCAAGTCTTCCGAAGGCATTGTTTGCGGGCGCGGCGGCGCTGTTGTACTTCACGTTGTGTTCCGCGTGGGCGGCAGAAGGCGCGCCGGTACTGGAGCGAGGTGCGGTGGCAGGTGAGCGGTTTCGCGTTGTGGTTTCCAGCGACATTGGCGGCTCGGATAACGACGACTACCAGTCGATGGTGCATTTTCTGGTGTATGCCGACGCGTTCGACGTCGAGGGTTTGATCTCGTCGCCACCGAAGCAGGGGCGGGCTCAGCACATCCATGATGTCATTGACGCGTATGAGAAGGACTTTCCTAACCTGAGCAAGGCGTCGGCGGATTACCCAACGCCGGAGCGGCTGCGCGGGCTTGTCAAGCAGGGCGCGGTCGATCCCGCGCCCGCGGAAGGGTTCAGTCAGCCCACGGAAGGATCGCGTTGGCTGGTCGAGCGTGCGAACGCCAGCGACGAACGGCCGTTGTACGTTCTAGTTTGGGGCTCGATCACGGATATTGCGCAAGCCGTCCACGATGCGCCGACGATCAAGAACAAGATCAGAGTCTATGCGATCGGTTCCTGGAATACGGCCTGCGACCGCGCGTCCCGGGATTATCTGTTTCGGGAGCATCCTGACTTGTGGTGGATAGAGAGCAACACGACCTTTCGCGGGATGTACGTTGGTGGACGACAGGACGGTGAGTGGGGCAACAAGACGTTTCTCGATCAACACGTGCTAGGCCATGGTGCGCTCGGAGATTTCCTTGTTGCCAAGCTGGACGCGATCAAGATGGGGGACTCGCCGAGTGTACTTTATTTATTGAAGGGCGATGCCAACGATCCCACTTCCCAACATTGGGGCGGGAGTTTCGTCAAAACCGACCATGGACCTTATTACTGGACGGATTCAACTGCAGCAGACCTGGTGGAGGGGAAGTTTCAAGGGGCAAAATCGGTCAATGTGTGGCGCGAAGACTTTCTGAGAGATTGGCGCGACCGCATGGACAGGTGTTTGGGGAAGTAGGTTTTTGGCCTCAGAAGTTTCCGATCTGCAATAATTCGATTTGGGGGCCGGTCATCGGTGCCTTGTTCATTAGTGACAACCGGATAACCACGAAGTCTCTTCTCACAACGAGGTTATACACATGATCGCGGAACGGACAAATCTGTCAGGCAGACTGCTGGGCATCTCCTGTGCTGCGGTGATTCTAGTGACCGCGACGGCATTTGCCGGGGAGTCCGTCAACACCCCACCGAAACTGGTTGCCGACCGTTACGATTCAGGCTTCATGCAGGGGCATGACACGTACAACGGCATGGGCACAGGCAGTGATGGGAAGATCTACTATGTGCTCTGCACCACCGTCCACGACGTGGCGGCCCGGATGTTCAGCTTCGACCCTGTGTCGAAGAAGGTCACCGATATCGGCGACTTGACGGAAATGTGCGACGAGAAGGACATGAAGGCCGTTGCACAGGGTAAG
>JBAZRU010000178.1:0-10971 GCA_041662805.1 Candidatus Hydrogenedentales bacterium
GGTCCGCGGACCTCCGAGTTTGGCGAGGCCTGGGCGCGGCGTGTCGGCATGAGCGTGGGTGCCGTCGCGTTGAACGTAATCGCGAAGGCGGAATTCACGGCGGATGCACCGCTGGGTATCGCGTCGGAGACGCTGGCGTTGCCCATCCGAGATCTTGCCAACTCGGATGAAGAACTGGTGAAGCGCGAGGCACCGGGTATCGGTCTCGGGTCAAACGACGAAGCCTTTCTCAAGGAGGCGGCGATCATTCGCGCAATGAAGGCCCAATCGCCTACGGTGAATGCCGAAGTTCAAGCGATGCGGATCGGAAGCGTTGGCATTGTCAGCAATGCCTCCGAATACTTCTGCCAGTTCGGTCTCGACATCAAGCGCAGCTCGCCTTGGAAACCCACGATGGTCGTCGAACTTGCCAACGGATGCTGCGGCTATGTGGGTACCAACGAGGCGTTCCTTGGCGGCGGGTATGAAGTCCGCACCGCTCGCGCCAGCTACCTCACTGCCGATGCTGGTTATCGAATTGCCGACACTTCGGTCCGTTTGCTCTGCCAACTTGCGAACAAGTGAAGCGGAGAACAGCGACGAATTACCTGCACTTGGCCGCACGTGCGGCTGCACCTCATGGTGCGTTGCGCTCCGATTCCCATTTGCGGAGGGCGGAAGCGTGTGCGCAGATTCGCTCGAATACGGAGGCCGTGCGCTCGACGGCGTCATCGCTGCACAAGACGTTTCGGCCAACGCTCATGCCCGTATGGTGAAAGCCGCGGTCGGCCCCAGGATAGGGGCGGCCGTAATTGTGCGCGAGCCGTTTGGGATTGGCGTGACCTACGGCCCAGGTGCGCCAGCGGCCGGTTTCGAAGAATGAGAGCGAGGTCATTGGTTGGAATGCGCCGTGCCACACCGTGGGAATGCCCTCGGCTTCGAGCGCAGCCGCGAGCGTGTCTTGCGAAAAGCCCAGTGCCTCTTCGTCAATCTTGAAGAGAAATTGCGTGTGCGCTTGCGCCGTGATGCGCGGGTCGGAGTCCATGAGGCGGATGCCGGGCAGATCGCGAATCAGGTGCTCCAATCGCGCAGCCCCTTCTTGCAGGGTCTTGAGGTGCGCGGGATACCCGGCCAGTTGCGCAACGAGCACGGCTGACATGACCTCGGAGATGCGTCCGTTCCAAGCCAGTTCGGTTTGGTCGCTCACGCCGAGCTCGTCCACGGGGTCGCCCCAGACACGCGACGCGCGCAAGCGTTTCGCGAGTTCCTCGTCGTCCGTCACGATGGCACCGCCGCCTCCGGCCTGGAAAGGCTTCATGGCTCCGAAGGAGAAGACGCCTACGCGTCCGAGGGTGCCGGCCTTCTTGCCGCGCCATTCGGCGCCGCACGCGAGGCACGCATCGTCAATAACGATGAGGTTGTGCTTGCGCGCGAACTCGGTGACGGCGTCCATGTTCTCCGGCCTGCCCCACATGTGGACGGGGACAATGGCCTTGGTGCGCGGGCCAATGGTCGCGTCCGCTGAATCCCAGTCCAGTATGAAGGTTTCCGGATCGCTGTCTGCGAAGACGGGGACACAACCCGCGTTGAAGATGGCGAAGGCGTCCGCGACGCAGGTGTCGACTTGCAGCAATACTTCATCGCCGGGCTCGAGTCCTACCGCACGAAGCGCCATCTGAAGCGCTATCCCGCCGGTATTGACGGCCACCGCATGGCGCGCGCCGACGTAGTCGGCCAGTTGCTCCTCAAATCGACGCGTGACCGGGCCATTCAACCAATTGTCTGATTGGAGGGCTATCTGAACTTCTTCGAGTTCGTTTGCCAACATGCGAGGGAACGGCTCAAAGGGTCGCGTACAGATTGGTTCTCCGCCAAGTAGAACGGGCAGGCTCCTTCCGCGAATGAACAGCGATTTCTCCTTCGGAGTCCGCGAATCAGCGCTGTCGCTAGACGCGTCCGTTGGAGGGATATCCGTTCTGTCCTCGGCTTTCATCGGGCTTTCTTGGCGAGGTTTTCTCCGACTCTAAATTTCACAATCTTCCCGATGAGCGAGAGCGGCAACTTCTCTTCGATTGGAAGCTGGATCGCGCCTTTCGACGTTTTGTATTTCATTAGGCTGTCGCGAAACTCACGTATTCCGGACGGCGCTGGATAAAAGCCGATGTGGTTTGCGCATGCCGCGAAATGGACGAGGTTGCCATTCAGGCGAAACGTCGGAATGCCATACGCGATGGCTTCCTCCGCCTTGGGCGCGTGCTTTCGAATTGTGCGCCGAAGTGTTTGGAGGAGCGGTTGGACTTCGTTGGGTTGAGCTGCGATGTATTCGTCGATGGTGGCGAATTTCTTCATGGGCATATTTTATCAGAACGTTGAATTGCCGGGGCAAGGTTGCCGCGACAAGGACAACAAAGACTGCAAGGACACCAAAGACTGTGCTTGCCATTCACCGCAGGAGGGGTTTCCTTGGAACGCGACTAACCTAACGCCGTCGGGGTCATCCGTAGTAACGGAAGAGGGCTTCGGCGATGCAAACGGGTTTGGAGCCGCCTTCGATTTCGACGGTGATCGTTATCTGAGTCTGTGCGCCGCCGGGGATTGAATCGACGGCAGTGAGCACGGCGCGCGCGCGGATGCGTGAGCCGATCAATACCGGGGCGGGGAAGCGGAGCTTGTTGAGTCCGTAGTTGAGCGCCGCGGAGGTTCCCGACACCTCCCAGATCGACGCTGCGAGGTGCGGGATCATGGACAGGGTGTAGTATCCGTGGGCGATGGGGCCGCCAAAAGGCGACTCGCGCTTTGCGCGCTCTACGTCGACGTGAATCCACTGGTGGTCGTGGGTGACGTCGGCGAACGCATTGATGTCTTGCTGCGTGACATCGTGCCAATCGGACACGCCGAGTTCGCGGCCAGCCCAATCTTTCAGTTCATTCAGTGGAATCGTCGTCGCGGGCATAGAGGTCTCCTTCCGAACGCTTCGAGAAACAGGAGCCTATATGCGCTTTGAAGGGTAGGGATGTCAAGTGAGAATTTGGGGAGCGGGGGAGATGGACTGGCACAGACGGGCACAAACGGGCGCGGACGGGGAAAAGTGGGAGAAGTCGAAAGCTGGAGGGAAGTGGGGAGTTCCTTGGGCGGGAGGCTGATGTGATAAGATTCCCGCCGGAGGATTCACAACCATGCAGGCAACCATTCGCACGAACAAAGGTACCATTCGAATCGAACTTTACGCGGAGCAAGCGCCGGTGACGGTCGCGAACTTCGTGAATCTGGCGCAGCGGGGTTATTACGACGGTTTGTCGTTTCACCGCGTCATTGCCAATTTCATGGTTCAGGGCGGGTGCCCGTTGGGCACGGGGACGGGCGGTCCCGGCTACAAATTCAAAGATGAGTGTACGCCCGCGCTGAAGCACAGTCGCCCCGGAATCTTGTCCATGGCGAACGCCGGCCCCGGCACCAATGGCAGCCAGTTTTTCATCACGCATGTGCCCACGGAGTGGCTTGATGGCAAGCACACCGTGTTTGGCGCGGTGGTCGGTCCGGAGGACCAAGCGGTCGTCGACAGCATTGCGCAGAATGATCGAATCGAAGTCGTCGACATCGAAGGCGATACGAGCGACCTACTGAGCAAGACGAAGGCAAATATCGACGAGTGGAATGCCGTGCTCGATAAGAAGTTCCCGCGGAAACGCTGAGTGGAGCGGTTTATGTGGCATTGAATGAATCGGCGCTGTCGTTGAAACCGGCGGCGCCGATTCTGTGTTTTGACTCCGCCACGGACGATACACATTGGGTGGCTGGAAGCTTGCGACACGGTCTGCGAGATTAAAATGCCCGAGGGTATCGTCGCGTCCGCCTCTGCGAAAAGTGCAGTCTGGAGTTCCCTTGAGGATTTAGGCGGCAATCTCGCTATTGAGTCTCTTCAATATCCCGTGGATTTCTTCGGGTAACCGAGATTACTTTTCGAAGTCGGGATGGGTATTCATAGAGAAACTTTCCGGCCTCGATGCGCAGTAGCTCCACCGCGTCGAGACGCTCCTCGGGGCTGCGCTCGCGCCAGTAGGCCCGGTCCTTTTCGGCTTGTTCCGCGTGATTCGTGACGGTCAGTTGCATCTTCATGGGCTTCAGTCTACCGAGGCGAAGAAGGGAAGGCAAGAGGCGCTCAGGATGGAATCGGGTGGGCTCCGGGCGCGTACGACGGTGTAGCCTGTTGCGAAGGGACGGCTGACTGGGTCATAGTCATTGCCTTCGATTGGACTTGCAGGGGGGTGACAGCATGAACGGATGTGCGCGCGTAGTTCGCGTGATATTGGGCGCGGGTTTGGCGGTTGTCTTTTGCGGTTCGCTGACTGCGCACGGGGAAGACCGGGCGCAATGGGGCGAGCGATTCACGCGCAACATGGTCTCGAAAGAGACCGGACTACCCGCCGAATTCGATCCCGTGAGCGGCAAGAACGTGAAGTGGTCCGCGCCGTTGGGAGACAACGCCTATGGGTCTCCCGTGATTGCGGGTGGAAGAGTGCTTATGGGCGCGAACAACAAAGCGCCGCGCGATCCGCGTAACACGGCAGATTGTGCCGTGATGTTGTGTCTGAATGAAACCGATGGAAGTCTGGTCTGGCAGCTTGCCGTACCTCGAATTGGCGGCGACGACTATCTCGACTGGCCGATGATCGGCATGTGTTCCGCGCCCACGGTCGAGGGAAACCGCGCCTACGTCGTCACGAATCGCTTCGAGGTGGTATGCCTGGACATGGAGGGGCAGGGCAACGGCAACGATGGACCGTTCGTGGATGAAGGAAAGCACATGGTGCCGGCCGGGGCCGCGCCGCTGGAAGTGACGCCAACCGATGCGGATATCGTATGGCTGGTGGACCTGCAAACCGCGGTGGGCATGTATCCGCACGACGGGGCGCATTCGTCGATACTTCTTGATGGCGAGCATCTCTATCTCAATTCGGGAAACGGTGTTGATAACACGCATAAGGTGATCCGCAAGCCGGACGCGCCTAGCCTCGTTGTGTTGGACAAAGCGACCGGTAAGGTGCTTGCGCAAGACGGCGAACACATTGGGCCGCGCATTTTTCACGCGACGTGGTCGCCGCCTGCGTTGGGAGAGGTGAACGGCCAGAGGCTCATCATTTTCGGCGGGCCGGACGGTGTGTGTTACGCGTTCGACGCACTAAAGCCAGGGGCCGCGCAGGCGGAAGTTCAAACGCTCCATTGCGCTTGGCGGTTCGATTGCGACCCAACCGCGCCGAAAGAAGACGTGGCCACGTACCTGAAGAATCGGGAAGAAAGCCCCAGCGTCATCGAGAGCATGCCGGTGATCGTGAACGGGCGCGTGTATGTCACTGTCGGCGGCGATATCTGGTGGGGCAAGAAGAAGTCTTGGCTAAAGTGCATCGATGCGAGCAAGGCAGGAGATATCACGACGACGGGAGAGCTTTGGTCGTATCCCATGGAGACTTTCTGCTGCTCGACGCCCGCGGTGGCGAACGGTCTCGTGTTTATCGGCGACTGCGATGGAATCGTGCACTGCGTCGACGCAGAGACAGGCCAGGCCTATTGGACGCACGAAGTGGGTGGCGATATTTGGGGATCGACGCTTGTCGCCGACGGGAAAGTCTATGTAGGGTCGCGCAGCAAGAACTTCAGCATCCTTGGCGCAAAGAAAGAGAAGACGGTGTTTGCTACCATAGAGCTCCCAACGGGCATGGCATCGACGCCGGCGGCGGCAAACGGCGTGTTGTATGCAAACACGCTCGAGACGTTGTACGCGATCAAGGGCGGGGGGTGACACCGGCCACGGCTTCAGAAGCACTCTCCTATTCTATTGTCCAAAGTTGGAGTATACTTGTGATAGGACGAAAATGGAGTTGATCTGCGGCCATGAGCTTGACAGAAATCAAGACAGCGATTGAGGCCCTTTCCGAAAGGGAACGGTGTGAACTGAATGTCTGGCTCCAGGACTATCCGACGGATACCTGGGACAGCCAGATGGAGTCGGATGCGCGCGGAGGACGCCTAGATTCGCTGGTCCGCGAAGCGGAAGAGGCATACGGGCACGGCGAATCCCGTCCCTTCCCGTGAGGAGTCTTGCATCTCCCCACTTCTGGAGCCTGTATCAAGCCCTGCCATCAGGAGTTCAGGAACTGGCCGACAAGAGCTTTCGTCTTTGGCGCGACAATCCACGACATCCCGCATTGCAGTTCAAACCCATCGGAAATAGTCTTTGGTCTGCGCGCACACTATAGAGCCGTGGGGAAGTTCTTGGATGGCGACACGTTTCTGTGGGTCTGGATCGGGACGCACGAGCAATACAATAGATTGCAGTGAAATGTGTGTCTGATTGGCTTGTGGCTATAGAAGGATTAAGTCAGCGCCAAAGCTCCCTACGGGCATGGCATCGACTCCGGCGGCGGCAAACGGCGTGTTGTATGCAAACACGCTCGAGACGTTGTACGCGATTAAGAGCGGGGAATAGCATTCCAAGCTTCCGATCCTAGCCATCCATTCCATGCACAAGCATGAGCAGGAGGTCTATCCGAATGGATTGACTATCTTGATCCCTGATGCCTCGAAATCGCGGATGTTCCGCGTGGCGATTGTTAGGCCATGCGCGAGAGCGGTGGCGGCAATCATGCTGTCGAACAAGGGGAGTGCGTGGCCTTTGCGTTTGAGATCGGCGACAAGCTGGGCCCAGCGCCCACTGACCTCACGATCCCAGGGGATGCACTCGACTGTGGCCACGACGGCATCGAACCAGTTCTCAAGCTGTGAGCGTTTTCGACCGCGCGGGAGGTTGAGAATGCCCAGGCGGAGTTCGCCCAGGATGATAGAGTCGACCACAAAGTCCCTTTCGTTGGCGGTCAGCCATGCAATGACCTTGGGATTTGGCGCGAACCGCGTGGGCTCACTCAAGACATTGGCATCGACTAGGTATGTCATCCGAGATTAGGCATTTGGACATCGTCGGTCGTCTCTGAGCGGGGAGAAGGCTCGAACCAGTCTTTGACTGGACATGCCAAAAGAAGCTCGACGAGTCCTTCGTTGCGCGGCGGAGTCTTCCGCTTCAGGCGATACTCGCCACGGCTGATCCGCTCAATCTCGAACTCCTGACCGGGCTCGATGTTGTCTTGGCGACGAATTTCCGCGGGTAGGATGATTTGGCCTTTGGTGGAAATAGATGTTGTCATGAAAAGTAAGATAGCATCTTACTTCCAGGACGTCAAGATCCACCTTTTCGACGAGGCGCCCGTGAACTGCGCGAAGAATCGGATGTTAGGCAAGTGCCAAACGACCTGCAAATGTTAGGGCCTCTTCGTCCTCACCCCCATTTCGCAACGGCGTTTTCGCGAAGGGCTTTGTTGGCCATATGGGCGGCCGACGCGGAATGGACGCCGGCTTCGACGGGTGCGTTGGGCGTCTTGCGGGAGCGGATGCATTCGAGCCAGTTGTTGAGGTGGAGGAGTTCGCCGTCGGGTTTGTCGTAGAAGTCCGCGCCGCGGACGCCAGAGCCGAGGACGAGTTCTTTGTACTCGAGTTTGCTCTCGGGCTCGGGGTGGATCTCGTAGCGGCCACGGTCGCAGTAGAGGGTTGCTTCGGAACCCATATACTCCATCATGGCGCGGTTTCGCGCGTTGAAGAAGGTGCCCTCAAAATAGACCTGCACTTCGGGGTTACCGTATTGGAGCAGGGTCTGGACAGTATCCGGCGTTTCCCATTCGCCCTTCTTCGTGAACCAGTTGCCGATACTCGCGGCGTTGTCGGGGTGTTCGAGTCCGAGGAACCAGTGCGCGACATCGACATAGTGAACGAGGAGGTCGGTGAAGACGCCGCCGCCGAAGTCCCAGAAGAAGCGCCAGTTGCGGAGCTGGTATGCGTCGAAGGGGCGGTCTTTGGCGTTTCCGAGAAACTCTTTCCACTCGACCGTTTCCGGCGGGATGTTGTAGGTGGCCTTGGGGACGGGGCCCGAGTTTCGGTTCCACGTCAGGTGGACCTTTCGGATGGGGCCGAGAATACCGGATTTGACGATCTCGTTGGCTTCGATGAGGTGGGGCATGCTTCGTTGTTGCATGCCGACCTGGACGACGCAGCCCGACTTGGCTTGGGCATCGATGGCGGCTTGGCCCTCGATGAGGTCGTGGGTGAATGGCTTCTCGACGTAGACGTCTTTACCTGCCTGGCATGCGGCGATGGTGATTGGGACGTGGAGGTGATCGGGCGTCGCGATGAGGACCGCATCGACATCTTTGTTATTGAGAACTTCCTGGTAGTGCTTGGTGACCTGGGCCGATGAGTCGGCAAAGGTCTTTCCATGATCGAGGGCAACATCCCACACGTCGCACACGGCTGCGACTTTCACGCCGGGCAGGGCCGGGAATGAATTCATCAGGTGGGAGCAACGTCCGCCGGTGCCGATGAGTCCGATGTGGACAGTCTCATTCGCGGGAAGGCCGGCGGCAGAGGCTTGGTAACCGCCCAGAAGCATGCCTGCCGTTCCGATGCCAAGTCGTTCGAGGAATTCTCGGCGTCCGAAGTCCGTGGTCATGGCGTGGCTCCTTGTGGGTATCGGGTAATACTGACAATAGCTTTGCAGATGTTGGCGGGAAAGTAAAATGGGGGCGAAGAGGTGCGAAGGTGAGAACGTGTGAATGTGGGAACGTGATAAGGCGAAATAGTCAAACACGTCCGGCCTGTCTGACATGCCGGACGTGTCTAACCTAGTGGGAGGCTACTTCTTGTCTGCGGCGATGAGGCTATCGACTAGGGCGATGTAGCGGTTCATGGCTTCCTCGGATGCGATGCCTTCGAGTTCTTTCCATGCGTCGTACTTGGCCTTGCCGACGAAGTCCATCATGCCGGGGCGTTTGCCCGTGTTTTCGCCGACGGTGCTTTGCTTGAACAAGGCGTAAAGCTTGAGCATGGTCTCGCTGTCGGGCGCTTGGGAGAGGTTCTTGACGGCTTCGGATGCTTGCTGGAACCGGGCGCTAAGATCTTCTGACATGGGACGAGCCCCCCATCGGTTGTGGAACGGGACAAACCATTGCGCCTATGTACTATCACATTTTGCGGAACTCTTGCCACTCGGGCTCGTTGTCGAAAATCCAGCGGTAATACTCTTGGTTCTCGAGGCACGCCGCCGCCTCTTCATCGACGATGACCGTACACCTGGGGTGGAGTTGGAGAGCCGATGCCGAAATCATGCTGGTGACGGGGCCTTCGACTGCCTTCGCGATGACCTCCGCCTTCTCGCGTCCCGTGACAAGAAGCAGGCACCGCTTGCACTCGAGGATCGTCCCCACACCCATGGTAATGGCGCGCTTCGGCATACGGTCCGGGTCTTTAAACATGGGCGAGTTCTGTTCGATGGTCTGCGGGGTGAGCGCCTTTGCGCGCGTACGCGAGTACATGGCGGACAAGGGCTCGTTAAACCCGATGTGCCCGGAGCGCCCGATGCCGAGGAGTTGGAGTCCGATGCCGCCGCATTCGCGGATGAGGTCTTCGTAGTGGGCGCATTCCGCGTCGATGTCGTCGGACATGCCGTTGGGTAAGTACGTGTTTCTCGGGTCGATGTTGACGTGCTTGAAGAGGTGGCGGTTCATGTAGTGGCGATAGGACTGCTCGTCCCGTTCGGTCAAGCCGATGTACTCGTCGAGATTGAAGGTGCTGACGAGCGAGAAATCGAGGTCGTTGTCTTCGTACATCGCCACGAGTTTGCTGTAGACAAGTTCCATGGTGCGGCCGGTGGCGAGTCCGAGCACGAGTTTGGGGCGGCGGCGAATTTCGCGCGCGATATAGCGAGCGGTCAGAAGTGCGGCCGACTCGCGGTCGGGTTTGATGATGACTTCCATGTTGCTGGAGATCTCCTCAAGTTGGCGCTGTCTTAGCGTATGCGATCCTGGGGCGTTTGCGGTAACTGGGCGTGGGAAGAAAGGCTACTTCCAAAGAGACGGGTCGAATGGATTGCCCGGCTTTCCGATGAGTGAAGTGCGATATCGTTCGGGGGGCACGGGGCCGAATGCGAAAGGCAGGGGGCCCCACAGGTCGCTGTAGAAACCAGCGCCCAGGCCAGTGAACATAGGGGTGACCCAGCAGCAGACGGGAAAGTCGACAAACGCTTTCGATTGCACGCGACCTTCCTGCAGTGGGAAGACATTGGTGTTGTTCAAGGGGCTGATGACGATGTCTCCAACTTCGAGATTGGCCTTATCCAATTCGATGTGCTTCTTGCCCGCTTCTTGCATGTAGTACTGAAAGCCCCAGTGCCCGAGTAAGTAGACGGTCTTTGGGTAGGTTGCGAGTTGCCGGGCGCAACTGTCGGCGGCTTCGCGAGCGGAGTTCGCAAGCAGATAGTCCGCACGCGCGACTGACAAGGACAGGGCAGCCGCGAGGATCAGCGGCGCGACGGTCTTCCAGTTCCACGCGGAATGCTTGAACCAAGGACGAGTGTCCTCGATGCGGCGCACGGCGAGGATGGCGGCGGGGGCAACCATGGGGAGAACGGTGCGGGCGGTAACTGACCAATTCAGGTAGGCGACAAAGAAGTAGGTTCCCAATAGCCACAGGGCCAATAGAAGTGAATGCGCGTCGCGCCGCTGGGCAAGGTCCATGGCGGCCAACGCGAGAATGAGCAGGCCGGCGGCGATCCACAAGGCGAGTTGGGCCAGGGCCGGCCAGTAATACGAGCGCGATACGTTTCCAAGAAGCGCCTTGCCGACAGGGAGCGCCGCCAGCAGGCCAAACACCGCCAGCGCGGCGATACTCGCAATCGCGAGCCTCGCACGCGATAACAGCAGGGGGCTGAGATACAGCAAGACGGCGATGCACCCCCCGGAAAAGGACAAGGCAATCAAGGTCCGCTGTAGCAGAGGTTTCCCCGAGGCGGCCACGTCGGGCGGCGTATAGAGAACGGCATCCGTGAAGGCACCCGCTCCATACCGCGAGTACGAATGCCATTCGTAGATGCCAAGGAGAACCAAAGCTACGGCC
>JBAZRU010000179.1:0-10846 GCA_041662805.1 Candidatus Hydrogenedentales bacterium
GGTCTGTGCGTAGGACGCTCTAGGCGTCCGAGTCGAACAGGAGCCCCTCGAGCTGACGCAACCGCGCAGCGATTTGCAGCAGGTCTTCTGGCGGAATCTGTTTGATGACTTCCCGGTTCTCGTCGAGGATTTGGGCTACGATGCGTTTGGTGCCGTCGTCAATCCTTATACGAGTTCCGGTCCGTTGAATCGTCGATTCCGTCTTCACCTTGGTCACACCAGCCTGGGTAGGCTGAGGACTTTCAGGCGCAACACGCGCCGCTTCTTTTGGCGCTGACTCGGGAACGCCGCCAGAAGGAGTCCGAGCCACCGACGGAGTGGCAAGAGCACGGAGCTCCTGTCCCGTCACGCTTGGTACTCCCATAGGTCGTCTCCCAGCGAAAGTCTCGGCGTTTTGCCCGCGGAAGGCCGAGGCCTGCCACGGGACATTCGGTCTAGCTTTCGCCTGCATGCCGGCACTCATTCACCGCGATGCGGGAATGAAACGCCGCTCGGAATGGCCGGGCGCGCACTGTGCGCGTCAGGGCAATCCGATTACCCTAACAAAGTCAACGCGGTCTGAGGCAGCACGTTTGCCTGCGCCAATACGGTCGTGCCCGCGCTCACCAGAATCTGGTTGCGCGTAAAGGAAATGGTCTCACGGGCGATGTCGGCATCGCGGATCGCGCTTTGCGCGGCGGAGGAGTTCTCTTCTTGGATCGCCAGTGTATTGATCGTGAACTCGAGACGATTCTGGAACGCACCGAACGTTGCCCGGAGCGAGGATACGCTGTTGATCGCGGAATCGAGCGTGGCCAGCGCGGAAACTGCGCCCGCGATGGACGAGATGTTGACGGTACTGATGCCCAGATCGCGCGTAGACGCGCCGTTTACGGTAAGTATCAGTGTCTGGCCTTGTTGCGCACCGGCTTGGAGCGTGACGCTTTGAGCAGCGCTCAAGACGCGAATGCCGTTAAACTCGGTGTCTTGCGCAATATCGTCAATCTGCGCCAGCAGTTGGACCACTTCGTCGTGCAGCGCCTTGCGATTGGACGCGCTCTGCGTACCGTTCGCTGCCTGCACGGCCAGCTCGCGCATACGTTGCAGAATGTTCGTTGATTCACTCAGCGAACCTTCTGCGGTCTGCACGAGGCTGACGCCGTCTTGAGCGTTGCGCTGGGCAACTTGGGTGCCCGACACTACCGAGCGAAATCCTTCCGCAATGGCAAGGCCGGCGGCGTCGTCCTTCGCGCGGTTGATGCGCAGGCCGCTGGACAAGCGTTCCAGCGACTGGTTCAACGCCTTGGTCGTGTTGTTCAGGGTGCGGGCGGCGTTCAGCGCCGCAACGTTCGTGTTAATCTTAAGTCCCATAGTAAAACCCTCCTTGAGTGGCTCTGGGGCATCCCTACCCCATACCTGTCCTGCACTGCCGCAGGGTCATCCCTGCCACCGCGGCAATTCGTGTATCGCGGGCCGTCCTTCGCGGCGCATCCCTTACGCCCCGGAGGACCTCTCCGGCTGCTTAATCACCTCCCTTCCTTTGCTAGCTTCATTCCATCCTGGCGGTTCCGCGAGGAATGCCAGGCCAAATTCCGTGCTGCGTTTGCGACGCCGGCTACCCTTGAAGCAGGGTAAGCGCGGTTTGCGGAAGAACATTGGCTTGCGCAAGCACGCTTGTGCCGGCGCTCACCAGAATCTGGTTGCGCGTAAACGAAATGGTCTCGCGGGCGATATCGGCATCTCGGATTGCACTCTGTGCCGCGGCCGAATTTTCCTCTTGGATTGCCAGTGTATTGATGGTGAACTCAAGACGGTTCTGGAATGCACCGAGGGTGCTTCGGAGCGAGGAGACACTCTCGATGGCGGCATCGATCGTACTCAGGGCGGCGACAGCGCCCGCGATGCTGGAGATGTTCACGTTACTGATGCCGAGGTCGCGCGTTGAGGCGCCACGCACTGAGATTACTAGGGTTTGGCCCTGTTGGGCGCCTGCCTGCAAAGTCACGGTTTGTGCCGCGCTCAGTACACGAAGGCCGTTGAACTCCGTATCTTGGGCAATGTCATCGATCTGCGAAAGCAACTGCACCACTTCGTCGTTCAGTGCTTTGCGATTGGTCGCGCTTTGCGTTCCGTTTGCCGCTTGCACCGACAACTCGCGGATGCGCTGCAGGATGTTTGTCGTCTCGCTTAACGCGCCTTCGGCGGTCTGCACGAGGCTTACGCCATCCTGGGAGTTGCGTTGAGCGACTTGAGTGCCCTGCACTACGGAACGAAATCCTTCGGCAATGGCAAGGCCTGCGGCATCGTCCTTGGCGCGGTTGATGCGGAGCCCGCTGGAGAGTCGCTCAAGCGATTGGTTCAAAGAACCAGTCGAGCGAGAGAGCGTGCGTGCGGCGTTCAGTGCCGCAACATTGGTGTTGATACGAAGTCCCATAGCAATATCCTCCTTGAGTGGTCGGCTGTGCGCATCCCTGCGCGCTTTCCAATTCCACTGCCATGTCCCTATTCATGGCAGCGCTTTGTGGCTTGTTCCCAAGCCACGGTTCTCCACAAAGATCGTTTCATCGGACGGCTTTGAATCTGGAGGCATCCCTACCTCCGGAAACCGGCACGACACGAACGATCTGTCATCCCTGGATGTGGTGTGCGAGTGCGTGGAAACACCCATGCCTCCCTATCCAGCGCAAGCGCTGGAAGCATGGGTTCGCGTCATTGTTGGCGCTGGGGGGTACTCGGCGCTGGATGCGCCGGGCACGCTGAACTCCGAGAGTGCGAAGCGGTCCCTAAACCGTCCGTCTAATGGAGGGCAGTATTCCCGAGGTGCCTTTCGATGCCAGCCTCGCTTTCGCGAAGGCTTCCACGATCCCGCGATTCAACTGGTTGCTGGCGCTCGCTGGCGCCGGGACGGTGTCCATTCGGTTTCTCACCGCTGCATCCTCCTTGATCGGGGACCTAGGCATCCTTGCCTCGGTCGAAGCCGCTGGTGTGGAGTTTGTCCACTCCGGCGTTTCTACGAAATATATCGGCAACTTGAGCGGGAACTTTAGCGGTATTTTTTTGGCATTATAGCGGGGTATACGGACAAAAATTATCTATTTACAAAAGTATGTAATGGGCGAATTCAAGTCAAATTCTATCACCTAAGTACTTGTTATATAATATGTTAACAAAAAGAGTCCGGCCACCGGACCTGCTGGTTCTAACCAAGGGCCGATGGCCGGACTACTCGAAGGAGGTAGTGACTTTCGAGGTAATTTTTCTTTTATCCGCCGCCGAGCAGCTGGAGGGCAGTCTGCGGGATGACGTTCGACTGCGCTAAGACGGAGGTGCCGGCACTGACCAGGATTTGGTTTCGGGTGAAGGCGATGGTCTCGCGAGCGATATCCGCATCTCGGAGGGCGCTGTCAGCCGCCGAGGAATTCTCTTCCTGAATGGCCAGGGTATTGATGGTGAAATCGAGCCGGTTCTGGAAAGCACCAAAGGTGCTGCGGAGAGAAGCGACGCTTCGCAGGGCGCTATCGATGATACTGAGAGCCGAGACGGCGCCGCCAACGCTGGATATGGACACCGTGTTGATTCCAAGGTCAGTGGTCTTCGCGCCGCTGACGGCGATAATGAGCGTCTGCCCGCCTTGTGCGCCGACCTGGAGGGTAACGGTTTGGGCGGCACTGAGCACGCGAAGGCCGTTGAACTCGGTGTCGAGGGCGATGCGGTCGACTTGCTGCAGGAGTTGCCGCACTTCGGCGTTCAGAGAGGCGCGGTTCAGGTCGCTTTGCGTTCCGTTGGCTGCCTGCACGGCCAGTTCGCGGATACGCTGAAGCATGTTGGTGGTGGTCTCTAGGGCGCCTTCAGCGGTCTGAATCAGGCTGATTCCATCTTGTGCGTTGCGCTGCGCGACCTGAGAACCTCGGATAACCGTACGGAGGGACTCAGAAATTGCCAGGCCCGCGGCGTCATCGGCGGCGCGATTGATGCGCAAACCGCTGGCAAGGCGCTCCAGGCTGGTGTTGAGGGATGAGGTTGATCGCCGCAGAATGCGAGCTGAATTGAGCGCGGCGACGTTGGTGTTAATTCGTAGTCCCATGACTGAAATCCTCCGTGATAACTACCTACCTTTGCTTCCGTGCATCGGTATCGAACGCCGCGGTACGCGGTTGATAACCAGTCTATCGGCAGCAGGAGTCGAAAGCTGTAGTTCGGATTTCTCGCGAATGCCCCGCCATGGAATCGCGTGAAGCTATGGATGCGCGAATCGGGCGACCGGCAACACAACGGCGGGATTGGATCAGGAGGAGGCTTGGCGCCTGAGGACCTTCTCGAGATTGCTCTGCGCGCCGTGGTGACCGGGTTCCAGGCGAAGGCACTGGCTGAAGGCATCCTTGGCCTCCGCAAAGAGACCTTGCTTGAAGTAGACGACGCCAAGATTGTTGTAGGCGGGGCTCAACCCGCCTTCGCCTGCAAGGCGGAAGTGATTCTTGGATTCCTCGAACAGGTTATCGTAGTAGAAGAGTTCGCCCACGGCATTGTGCAATTCGGGGTTTTTGGCCCCAGCCGCAACAAGACTCAGCAAATGGTCGCGCGCATCCGCCCGGCGTTCGAGGCGAAGCATCTGGTGGATGTACAGCCGCAGGCATTCCGTGGAATCCGGCAGCGAGTCCAGGGCCTTCTTGGATTCGACAACGGCGTCGATTAACCTGCCGGCTCCTTCAATTGCGACGCTGAGGTAGCGGTGCCCTTCACTCCAGTTTGCGTCGTTGATCAACCCCTGCTCAAAGCACTCGATTGCGCCATCCCATTCTTTCGCGTCAGCGAGTACAACGCCGAGATTACGCCACGCCTCCGCCATTGTGGGATTCAGCTTGAGAGCCAGGCGCAAGGCCTGCCGTGCCTCCTCGTCCCGCTTGAGCATGTGTAAGGCAGCGCCGAGGTCCTTCAAGACGAGGGCGTTCGACGGATCGATTCTGAGCGACTCTCGAAAGGCAGAGGCGGCATTCATCCAATCGCCGACCTCGGCGTACTGATTCCCGAGTTCGGAGTGGGCCTTTGCGTCCGCAGGATCGGACTTGACCTTGTCGTGTCCGAGGCGCAAGTACAGTTCCTGTTTTTCTCGGACCCGATCCGGGCTCTTCGCGAATGGGTAATGTAGAATGGGAATGTCGCTGTTGGCGGTCTTCACGCCAAGGGAGTCCAGTGATCGATTCACAAGTTCGTGGACTTTTCCTTCGAACTTTGCGCCTTTCCGGTTCGCAAAGAGCCTGACTTTGGTGCTGGGGAACCAACCCGCGAAGCCTCGTGCCTGGGGATCGCCGGCTGGAGACGGGGTGAATTCACCCACGGACGTGTTGTTCGTAAAATTACGGGTAGTCATTCGGTAACAGGTGTCCATCGGACCAATGGCGAGCTGTCGCAGACGCGCCACGTCTCCGGGAGCGAGTCGTTCGTCGGCATCGAGGATGAACACCCAGTCTTTGGTGCAAAGACGAAGCGATTCGTTGCGGGCGGCGGCAAAATCGTCGCACCAGATGAACGCCGTCGTGCGGGCGTTGAAGGCGCGGGCGATTTCCATGGTCGTGTCCCGCGACCCCGTGTCGACGATGCAGATCTCGTCGACGGCTCCTTGAACGCTCCTGAGGCATTCGAGCAGTTGGTCGGCCTCATCTTTGACAATCATAGCGAGCGATATCGAACCGGCCACCGACTACATCCTCTCTAATATAGACCGCCTGGTACTCACCAACGACGTATCTCCATCCTCCGAGTATGGCACTGTGCGCCAAGTGCAGGCTCTCATTTTGCTGGGTCCGATGCGGGGTAGAGACCGTCTGTGAACCGAAGGCGAAGTGAAGTCGCAGCCATTGCATATTGCGACAGGCTTGCGTATTCACCACCAAAGGCCAAATTCTACCACAGCCATCAGGAGCACAACAAACACGAGGAAATTGCGTGCTGATCGTGCGCCATGGCCAGAATCGGGCATGAATCGACGAATATTCGGCGATTCGACAAATCGAATCGCGAGAAATAGGAGTTCTGAAGTGCGCGTCACGCAGGAAATGCCATCACCAGCGATGTTTAACTTGGCTCAAATCAATTACTTGGACTCTGTTGGGCGACAGAAGCAGGAGCTGCCCTTTCATAGGCACGGCGATTGCGGCACCTTCATTAGTCATTTTAAGAGAATCGCGACGCGTGCCGAGAAGGTACCTTAGGAGGTGGTTATGATTTCACAAATGAGTTCATCTCCAGGTATGCTTGTAGATGGAGGGAAAGCTGTGTCCGCACACTGGTTCTATTCGATGGACGTAGATGGGGAAACCCCCATGAGCCGTGCCATGAAAAGCGGCCACTTGGCGCTCACGGAGTTCATGTTGCGCCAAGAGCGCGAAGACATGCCTGAAAACGCCGCCGGTGAGACCTTGTTGCAGCGTGCAGCATACTGGGGGATGGAACAGGCCGTTCGAAAGCTCCTGGCGGGCGGCGCGAATCCGGGCGAGCGCGACGACGTAGGCGAAACCCCTCTGCACAAGGCAGTCCGCCGAGGGCATACAGATACGGTGAAGGCCTTAATCGAGAGCGGAGCGGATGTCAACGAGACCAACAAGTATGGCATGTCCACCTTGCATTGGGTGGCATTGAACGGGCGTGCAGACGTGGCGGAAATGCTTCTGGACTATGGAGCGGACATCAACGTGCGCGATGAGGCTTCGGGCGGGATGACGCCGCTTGCCATAGCCAAGCTGATGGGCTACGAAGACCTTGCCGAAGTGTTTGGCTCGCGGGGAGGCACTTACTGAGCGTGCATCAATAGAGCACTGTCCGAGAAAATACGGTCTTTACTTGCGCCCGGTTTCAACGCCGGGCGTCTTCGTGTATTGGATAGTCTGCGGTGGCCTCGACCGTTGGGCAAAACGAATGACACGAAGAGCCCAAAGACAGGGCGTTGCCTGCGGCGCTACCGGCCCTTCAACAACGGCACGACTTCGCTGATTATCTTCGCAACGGGAATTCCGGCTGCCTCGAGTTTGGCGATCTTCGAAGCAGCGGTATCATCTTCTCCGCCCACGATGGCTCCGGCATGACCCATTCGTCTTCCCGGGGGAGCAGTGAGCCCAGCCATGAATCCGACGACCTTCTTCTTCATTTCGGATTTGAAGTAGTTGGCCGCGACAACTTCGTCCTGGCCGCCGATTTCGCCCACGATAACGACAGCATCGGTATTGGGATCGGCTTCGAACAAGGGGAGCAGGTCGATAAACGTGCTTCCGATAATGGGGTCGCCACCGATGCCGATGCAGGTGGACTGACCGATGCCGGCATCCGTGAGCTGCTTCACAATTTCGTAGGTGAGGGTGCCGCTGCGCGAGATCACGCCGACCCGGCCTGGCGCGTGAATCTGTCCTGGCATGATGCCGATCTTGCACGCGCCGGGGGTGATGAGGCCGGGACAGTTTGGTCCGATCATGCGAATGCCTCGGGCCGTAAGCGCTTCATAGGCTTCGAGAGCGTCCAGCGTGGGGATGCCTTCGGTAATTACCACGAGAAGCTGGATACCCGAATCGGCGGCATCGAGCATGGCGGCTTTGGCAAACTTGGCGGGAACGTACATTACGGAGGCGTTGGCGCCGGTCTTGTCGACTGCTTCTTTGACGGAATCGAATACAGGAAGTCCCATGGCTTCCTGGCCGCCTTTTCCGGGGGTAACGCCGGCCACGATCTTCGTGCCGTACTCCAGCATTTGCTGGGCGTGAAACGAGCCGTCTCTGCCCGTAATGCCCTGGACAACAACCTTGGTTTCGGCATTGATAAGAATACTCACGCCTTCCCTCCGACTTGGGCGGCCTTGGTAGCGCCGTCTTCCAATGTTTCCGCCGCGATTAGCTTGGTTCCCTGAAGCAATGCGCGACCCTCAGCTTCGTTGGTGCCAATCAGGCGCACGATGATGGGAACGGGAACGTCGAACTCTTCAAGAGAAGCCAGAATGCCCTTGGCGATATCGTCGCATCGCGTGATGCCGCCGAAAATGTTGATTAGGATGACCTTCACCTTGGGGTCTTTGAGAATCATTTTGAAGGCGGTGACGACTTTCTTGGGGTTCGAGCTGCCACCCACATCAAGGAAGTTGGCGGGGCTTCCGCCGAAGTGCTTGATGGTATCCATGGTCGCCATGGCTAATCCGGCGCCGTTCACCATACAACCAATGCTGCCATCCAACCGGATGAAACTCAGGCCTTCGTCCTTTGCGCTCAGTTCATCAAGGTCTTCCGAATCCATGTCGCGCAACTCAAGAAGCTCGGGATGCCGCATCAGCGCGTTGTCGTCGAGCAGCACCTTGCCATCCAACGCGACGACTTGGTCTCTGTCGTCGACGACAAGCGGGTTAATCTCTACGAGCGAGCAGTCTTTGGCCGCGAACAGCCGTGCCATCTTCGCCATGATATCCGCTGCCTGCGCGGCTTGGGCCGGCTCGGGCAGCAGTCTTTTTGCGAACTCGAGAAACTCGGGAGGTTCCGCGGAGCGAAGTTGCGCTGCGGCGATCTCGTAGCGGAGGATCTTCTCGGGGGACTGCTTGGCGGTCACTTCGATTTCGACGCCGCCCTCGGCACATCCGATAAACACACATTTCCGTGCGCCACGGTCGATGAGGATACTGAGGTACACTTCTTTGACGATCGTGACAGCGGGAGTCACCAGCACTTGCCGAACGGGCAAGTCCTTGATGGTCAGGTCCAGAATGGCCTTTGCGGCCGCCTGCACTTCGGGCTGCATGGAGATGACTTTGACGCCGCCGGCTTTGCCTCGCCCGCCCACGTGGACTTGAGCCTTGAGGACTACGGGCATCCCCATTGCCGCTGCCGCTTGCGTGGCGTCCGCGGGTGTCCGGACGACCTTTCCGGGCGGAGTGGGAATGCCAAATTCCTGAAACAGCGCTTTGGCTTGGTATTCGTGGATCTTCATGAGTGGTCCCCTGTTGGGCGCCGATTCGAACTGCCTTGCGATACATGAAGGAACTGGGACCCGGAAACGAGGTGCTTTCCGCGCGTAAGCCAATCCCACCGGGCGAGAGGATATCGGCAGTGAGTGGGAGATTTCAAACGGATGGAGCCGCGCGCAGGTGCGGGCCGTCGCGCGACTTTGGCACTCGACTAGACCCATGGGACTTCCTGTATACTGCAAGGGGCCAATCAAGGGGGACTTCGGACCTTGGCTACGAAGCGGAGACTTCACCTCAAAATTGCCGTCGCGTTCTTCAGCATCGGCGCGCTTGTATTCTGGCTATCTTTCGTACCTACCGTTGGGCTCAAGAGCAACTTCTACGGTGATCTGTGCGAACTTGTCGGCACTGGCTCGTTGCTGATCGGCGCGAATATCATCGTGCGCCAGTTGAGCCGCTCGCGCTTGGTGGCCGGAATCTTCCTTGTTGGCACCTTCTTCCTCGTGCTTGCGCGCTTCGCGGATTTTATGGAGGAGGTTCCATTCTACCGCGCCTTGCCGATCGTAGGCGTGGGAGGAATAGGGCAGGTCCTGCTTGAGCGCGGCGCGGAGAGTTTGGGGTACATCGGCCTGTTTGCGACCATGCTGGGAACAATGTATGAGCTGGCCGCTGCGACGACGAATGCGGAACACGGCGAGCAGCGGTATCGGCAGCTTTTTCAGTCCGCGCAGTACTTGGCGCGGGTAGTCGATCAATCCGCGGATGCAGTGCTTGCGGTCGACGAGGAGGGCCGGGTGCACGTGTGGAGCACGGGGGCTGAAAGGCTTCTAGGCTACACCAAGGAGGAAGCCAAGGGTCTCTGCATTAGCGACATCCTGGTGGAAGGGCTTGCCCACAATTCCGACAGTCTCGTGAATTGGGTTCGCGAACGGGGAGCGCTCAACGAAATGGAGGCAGTTGCCAAGCGCAAGAGTGGCGAGCTCTTTTCGGTCGGTGTCAGCCTGTCGCCACTGCCGAAGGTTAACGGTGAGCCGTCGGGCGTCAGCATGATTGTGCGCGATATTGAGGAGCGCAAAGTTTCGGAACGCGAACTGTTGGCGTCGCGCAATTTGCTGGCCGGAGCATTGCAGGCGGCGGATGTTGGACTCTTCATTATCAACCGGGAAGGCCAGTTGGTCACCTACAACACGCGCGCGAGAGATCTCGTGGGGTTTTCCGACGAGGAGATGATGGGAATCGTCTCGGACAATACCCTGGGGGTCGTCTTTGACAATCCGGGCATGTTCGTGAACGCGCTGTTCGATACCGTGCTTGCGAAAGGCGGACACGAGGAGTTTCGCCGGATTACGCTGCGGCGAAAAGACGGCGAGGTGCGGATCTGCAATGGGGCGCTCGCACCGGTATTCGACGACAAAGGGAAGGTCATCGCGGCGGCGGGAGTCATCGTCGACATTACCGAGCGCGAAGAACTCCAGGCGAAGCTTCTCGAATCTCAGAAAATGGAAAGCGTAGGGCGGCTCGCGGGCGGCGTTGCGCACGACTTCAACAATTTGCTTGCAGGCGTGCTTGGGTATGCGTCGCTGATCCAGGAAGAGCTTGGGCCCGGTTCGCCGCATCGACAGCGCTTGAAGACGATCGAAGAATCGGCCTTGCGGGCCTCCGACTTGACGAGGCAACTTCTGACTTTCGCACGTGGCGGCGCCCGCCACGTGGAGACCGTGTTGCTGAATGACGTCGTGTCGGAAACCTTGGCGCTATTGTCGCACACGTTGGACCCGAATATTCGATTGCAAGAGAGTCTCGACGCAAATTTGGATGCCGTTCAAGCCGACCGAACGCAGATGGGGCAAGTGTTGATGAATCTCTGCCTTAATTCCCGCGATGCGATCGAGGGGAAAGGCGAGGTCCGCATTACTACGGAAAACGTGGACGTGG
>JBAZRU010000180.1:0-10833 GCA_041662805.1 Candidatus Hydrogenedentales bacterium
GCTCGCGTCGAGTGCCGTCGGAACGGCATAAGTCTTCACCCCTGGGCCGACGGAGCAGGGCGATTCTCCATAGACCAGATCCAGCCCGGATTCTACACACTCGCTGCCGAGCACGAAGACTACCTGAGCGCCGTTCAGGGAGATATTGCGGCGGGCGCGGTAAACGTGCGACTCACATTGCCCGACGCTATCCCTGTTTCAGGCCGTGTCGTCGATGCCACGACTGGGGCTCCCCTCATTGAACACGAAATGGTGTGGGTAAACGCTCCTGAGTACATCCGTCTTGACGAGCTGTACAAGCGGCCAAACAGTTCAGATGGCTCGTTTCAACTCCGAATTTCACGCGTGGGCGACGTACGCATCGCAGCGCGGGCTCAAGGCTACCGTATGGGCTATGCGGACATCCGTGTGGAGGAGGGCATGGCTCCGGTTCAAAATCTGGAGATTGCCCTAAAGCCACAAGCGGATCTCACGGGATTCGTTCATGACGCGACGGGACAGCCCGTCGTTGGCGCACTGGTATTCACCGGAGTACCGGAACGTCCGATGGACGACGACTTTGCCTCGTGCAGGACCGGAAGTGACGGACACTTCGTCTTGGAGGCCCAGCGGCTTGGTCACGATTCCATCACCGTCACGCATCCCGAATTCCCGCACGTCACCGTCGCATTGTCGCCAGCCCACTTTGCCGGCGCTGCCATTGACGTGCCGCTTGCTTCCGGTGCAACCGTGGAGTGCACTGTGCTTCAGGACGGCATCCCTTCAAAGGCCTTCGTAACGGCAGTTCCCTCCGTCCATGAAGAATCTATCGAAGGTCAAACAGGCGATGACGGAAGATGCATGCTCCGTGGCCTTCCCGCCGGCGAATGCAGTATCCAAGTTCATTTGATGGAATCCGGCGCGATTCAGGAAGCCAGGCTCACACTCGATGAAGGTTCCGGTGAATCCATCGACTTCCACTTTGCAAAGGGAAACTGCGCACTCGAGGGCCTGTTCACCGGCGCTGCCGTCTCACTCTACGCGATCTTGAAGATACCTGTGGAGCAGAGAGAGCAATGCTATTACGTGTTTCGTAATGAGGGAGGAGTGAACACAGGAGATACTTTCGAGATCTCCAATTTGCCAAGCGGACCGGCATCGCTGAGTCTGTCATGGTCCGTGGAAGGCGTAGGTCACAGCATGGAGCAGGCTGTCTTCCTGACAGAGGGCGCGGTAACGGAGCTGAATCTCGATTTGGGTGCGCTTGCTGCTGCGCCACCGGCTGCCGGTCCCGGCCAATCTCCTGAAGGTTGACCGCGCCCCACCCCTTATCGAATTTCCAGCATGCGGTCGATGGACAAGCGGGCATCGCGGATGATCTGCTCGGGTAGCTCGACCTTGTACTGGATCTTCTGCAAGGCTTCCAGCGTGTCTTCAAGTGTGATCTGACCCATGTGCGGGCAGCGGTGGCTGCACAGGCGGAGCATTTCTTTTTCGGGGTTCTCCGCTGCGATGTTGTCGCCCATGCTGCATTCCGTCAGCAGCAGATAGCGCTTGGCGTCGCTCGTGCGCACGTACTCGATCATCTGTTTCGTGCTGCCCGCCGCATCGCAGACCTCCAACACTTCGGGGCTGACTTCCGGGTGGGCCACGATCAGCACATCGGGGAACTGACGCCGCGCCATCGTGACGTCTTCCACCGTGAACAGTTCGTGGACTTCGCACCGTGCGCTCCAGCCGATGACCGCGCATTCCGGCGTGGCGACGGCCTTCTCCGCATTCGCGAGCACAAACGGGAGTCCCATCTCTTTGGCCGTGTTCCGGCCCAGATACTCGTCGGGCAGGAAGATGACGTGCTTGTGCCCCAGGTCCAGCACGTGGCGGACAACTTTGGCGGCATTGCCGGACGTGCAGCAATAGTCCGTCAACGCCTTCACGTCGGCGTAGGTATTCACGTAGCTGATGACCGGCACGCCGGGATACAGGGCCTTGAGCTTACGGACATCGTCCGCCGTCACGCCCGCGGCCAGCGAACAGCCCGCCTTTTGCGACGGGATGAGCACAGTCTTGCCTGGGTTCAGGATCTTCGCCGTCTCCGCCATGAACTGGACGCCGCAGAACACGATGATGTCGGCATCCGTTTGCGTGGAAATGCGCGACAACTCCAGGGAATCGCCCACGTAATCCGGCACGCTGTGGAATAGGGCCGGCTCCATGTAGTTGTGCCCGAGGATAACGGCGTTCAACTCGGCTTTGAGGCGGTTGATCTCGAACGCGAGGTCCGCCTTCATCTGCAATTCGAAGTCCGGCACGATGCCCGCCAGCTTCGTTCGCATCAGCCGGAAAGCCTCCTCGCGGGTGGGGGCCTTCTGAATTGCGAGGGTCTGTGTCATGACGTGGGATTCCTTCGTAACCGGAGTGTCTCGAAACAGGGTGTGACGCCTATTATTGAACAATTCCAGGCGGATCGTACGTTCAGTAAATACGGCTAGGATAGCACCGTACCGAAGGGGGGTCAATTAGTCCTAAGGACATTGTTTGGGTGGAGTCGAAGAGGCGCTTTCGGCGAAACCGCCCTACCTTAGACGTCCTACCCTGGTGGCCACTTTGGCGCCACCTTGGACGAACTTGTGGTTTTCGGTGCATTTGTCCCGAGAAGCGTTGATTGGTGAGCGTGGTTTTGCCCATACTATGGGTGGATCCACGCAGGCAAGGTAGTATTCACGAGTTTTGGCGACGGCGTCGCGCAATAACCTTCGTTCTTTCGCCGGTAAACGGCGGCCTTGCGTCCGAGAGCGTCCCCAAGAAGTTCCTGTTGTGATAACGCGCGCGCGTCGCGCAGGGAAGGCAGTAGCAATCGTGGAAGACCGAGACCTCAACATCGTGTTGATTGGCATGCCCGGCGTAGGGAAGAGCACCGTCGGCGTGCTGCTGGCCAAGACCCTCGCGCGGGGCTTCCTGGATACCGACGTGGCCATTCAATCCGCCGAGAAACGCCGCTTGATGGACATCATCCAGTCCCAGGGCGCGGAGGCGTTCTGCACGCTCGAAGAGCAATACGTGCTCGGGTTGGAATGCACGGGGTGCGTCGTTGCGACGGGCGGGAGCGTCGTGTACAGCGAGGCGGCCATGAAGTATCTTCACGCGGTGGGGGTGACCGTTCATCTTGTGCTGCCGTTGGAGCGGTTGTCGGAGCGGCTTACGAACTTGGATATCCGAGGCGTTATACGCCTTCAGGGGCAGCCGCTGGATGCGCTGTACGAAGAGCGCATGCCGCTCTATGTCCGCAATGCGGACGTGGAGATCGATTGCTCGGGCCTTACGCACGAACAGGTCGTGGAGCGCATTGTCCTGGTGCTCAAAGAGCGCGGCGTCGTTGGAGCGGAGGAAGCTCCGCAATTGGCGGCCTTGGAAGCGGAACCGGCCCATCCCCCCGTGAATGTTCAGCGGGCGGTGGATTCCGATTTTCCATCGCTGGTGGCGTTGGACAAGCTGGTGCCGGGAAGCAGCGAGCGGAGAAGCTCTCTTTCCAGCGCGATCGCGTCGAAGAACTGCTACAAGGCGGTCGTGAACGGAGAAGTCCTCGGTTTCATGATTCTTGAAGAGACGTTCTACGGCCATGCGTTCATTTCGTTCATGATCGTTCATCCCGGGCATCGCCGGGAAGGGATCGCTTCGGGACTCATCAACTTCGCGGAATCGGTGGCTCCGACCGACAAGCTCTTTACGTCGACGAACGCGTCGAACACGGAAATGCAGCGGTTGTGCGAGGCGCAGGGATTCACGCGCAGCGGGGCCATCGAAAACCTGGACGACGAAGACCACGAGATCATCTACTTCAAGCAAATCAAACGGGATGGGGCGGACACTTCGGCGGGTTAAGCGCCGGTACTCTTCGACGCCGCATCCCGAAAAGTATGCATATTGCGCCGGGGTAGTGGGTGCGTCGTGTTGATCGTAGCATATCCGCGGGCGCGGAAAGCAGGGACAGACACGTCTTCGTCCGCTTTGGCGGACTGCGCTTGTGTCAGTCCCTGATTTCCGCTATATCTCATCGCGTCATGTTGGGATGGGTGGATTCGATTGTTGCGAGTTGCCAGAGTATTGGGCCGGCGGAAGCCGGCGCATGAACAACAGGAGGAGTTTTCATGAAGAGGGTCATTGCTCAAATCGGACAGCGTGGGGAGTCGCAGGGGGTGCGGCCGGGTTGTTAATCGTTTCGCAATGCGGGCAACCGCGTTGCATGCCGTTCCCGTCCAATCTGCCTGCCTGAGCGAGTCTATCGCTTTCGATGCGCCGCACATCGCCGCTTCCGCGCGGATGTGACGCACGCGCGTGTTCTTCCCGCCAAACTGTCCATCCCAGATTTCCCTTGTCAAACTAAACTAGGCCGCGTGGCTTGGGGTACTCTATTGTGCAGAGCGCCCCGCGCTGGAATTGCGCCCGAGCCGCGCGGGATACAGGAGAACTGACGGACATGACTCTCGAAGAACTGGGCTGGGATGCCCGTTTTGAAGCATTGATGGAACCGTTCCGAGGCGATTCGTGCGTGCCCGCGCGGATTACCCAGGAGCATCGCGGACAGTATGTGGCGTGTGCGCGCGAAGGCGAATTGCCCGCCGTGGTCACGGGGAAGTTCCGGCACGAGGCCGCTTCCCCCGGCGCCTTCCCTGCCGTGGGCGATTGGGTGGCCGTGACAGTGATCGACCAGGGCACACGCGCACTGATACACGGCGTCTTGCCGCGCAAGAGTACTTTCTCGCGCAAGGCCGCGGGAGAAGCCGTGGAAGAACAGGTGGTGGCGGCGAACGTGGATATCGTGTTGTTGGTGAACGGTCTCGACGGCGATTTCAATGCGCGCCGCGTCGAGCGGTATCTGGCGCTGGCGTGGGAAAGCGGCGCGACGCCGGTGATTGTGTTGAACAAGGCCGATCAATGCGACAACGTCGATGCGTGCGTGGCGGAGATCGAGGCCGTTGCCATCGGCGTGGACATTCTCGTTGTCAGCGCGCACACGGGCTTGGGCTTGGAGGGCCTGCGGGCCATTCTCGCGCCGGGACGCACGCTGGCGTTGCTGGGATCGTCGGGCGTCGGGAAATCGACGCTCGTCAACGCCGTGCTCGGGTACGAGCGTATGAAGACACACGCGGTGCGCGAGGACGATAGTCGCGGACGCCACACGACGAGCCATCGCGAGCTTATCCCGATCCCTGGAGGAGGCGTGTTGATCGACACGCCGGGGATGCGCGAATTGCAGTTGTGGGCCGAAGGCGACGGGATCGACCGGGTGTTCGAGGACATCGCGCAGTTGGGAGAGCAGTGCCGGTTTCGCGATTGCCAACACATGGGCGAGCCCGGCTGCGCCGTGGCAGCGGCGCTGGCCGAGGGGTCGCTGAGCGCGGCGCGGTTCGAGAGCTATGGCAAGCTCCGGCGCGAATTGGAGTTCCTGGCGCGCAAGCAAGACCGTGGTCTTCAAGCAGCGGAGCGCGCGAAGTGGAAACAAATCCACAAAGAGATACGCCGTATCCAGAAGAAGTAACATGAATCGCAAGGCGCCGGTTGACGGAGCGGTCACGACGGGAACGTCGCGAGACGCTCCCTCGGCCGGCGCCATATATTGAGACCCCTACAGAACATGCAGGAGAACACGCGGTGCTGGCTGAGGAACGCCGATTGCAGGAGACTCAGGGGCGGGAAAAGAATTGGCAGCGCTGGGGGCCCTACCTGTCTGAGCGGCAGTGGGGGACCGTGCGGGAGGACTACTCGAAGCACGGCGATTCGTGGGACTATTTTCCGCATGACCACGCACGCAGCCGCGCGTATCGATGGGGAGAAGACGGCCTGCTGGGCATCACGGACCGCGAGTGCCGGCTGTGTTTCTCGGTCGCGTTGTGGAATGGGAAAGACCCTATTCTCAAGGAGCGTCTGTTCGGACTCACGGGGCCGCAAGGCAATCACGGCGAGGACGTCAAGGAACTCTACTACTACCTGGATTCTACGCCGACGCATTCGTACATGAAGGCGCTCTACAAGTATCCGCAGGCGGCGTATCCATACTCGGAGTTGGTCGATCAAAACGGCAGGCGCGGGAAGCACGACCCGGAATTTGAAGTGCTGCACACCGGCGTGTTCGATGAGGGTCGCTATTTCGACGTGTATGCGGAGTATGCGAAGGAAACGCCCGACGACCTGTGCATACGGATCACCGTTGCGAATCGCGGTCCTGATGCCGCAACGTTACACGTGTTGCCGCAACTTTGGTTTCGCGACACGTGGTCATGGGGATGTCTGCACGAAGGGTGTTGGTTAAAGCCGACGATGCGGCGAACGCCGAACGGGGCCGTTGCGACGAATCATGTCACGCTGGGCAGGCACCTTTTTCATGCGGGTCCGGCGCCCGACGGAACCCAACCGGCCTTGTTGTTCACGGAGAACGAAACCAATACGGAGCGCGTGTTCGGCACGGAAAATCGGACGCCGTACGTGCGCGACGCGTTCCACGAATACGTCGTAAACGGGCGCCGGGATGCCGTGAACCCCAAGGGCAACGGCACTAAGGTGGCCGCGCACTATCGTTTGGAAATTGCCGCGGGATCCGAAGCGTCCATTTGTCTTCGGTTGCATTCGGAGAAGGAAGCGCCGACAGCGGTTTTTGGCGCGCCGTTTGACAGCGTATTTGCGGCGCGTATCGCGGAGGCAGACGCGTTTTTCGAAGCACACGTCCCCGAAGGGGCGACGAAGGAAGAGGGACAGGCGATACGGCAAGGGTACGCCGGCTTGCTTTGGTCGAAGCAGTTCTATCACTACATCGTCAGGGACTGGCTCGACGGCGACCCCGAGCAACCCGCGCCGCCCGCGCAACGGAAGCGTGGGCGAAACGCAGAGTGGCAGCACCTCTTCAATCGTGATGTCATCTCCATGCCCGACAAGTGGGAGTATCCGTGGTACGCGGCGTGGGATCTCGCATTTCACATGATTCCGTTTGCGCAGGTTGATCCAGACTTTGCGAAGAACCAGCTTACGCTGTTTCTGCGCGAATGGTACATGCATCCCAACGGGCAGATTCCCGCGTACGAGTTTGCGTTCAACGATGTGAATCCCCCCGTCCATGCGTGGGCATGCTGGCGCGTGTACAAGATGACGGCGCCGCGCGGCGAACGCGATACGCAATTCCTAGAGCGGGTGTTTCAGAAGCTGGTCATGAACTTCACGTGGTGGGTGAATCGCAAAGACCCGGAGGGGAGGAACATCTTCTCCGGCGGGTTCCTCGGGCTGGACAATATCGGGGTATTCGATCGCTCGAAGCCCGTGCCAACGGGAGGCTATCTCGAGCAAGCGGACGGGACGGCGTGGATGGCGTTCTACTGCGCGACGATGCTTTCGATGGCGCTCGAACTTGCGCAGACAAACTCCGCGTATGAAGACATGGCGTCTAAGTTCTTCGAGCACTTTGTCTATATCACAGACGCCATCAACAGCCTTGGTGGTACGGGGCTTTGGGACGAGCAAGACGGGTTCTATTACGATCAACTGCGACTGGAGGGGCGCACGATTCCGCTCAAGGTTCGGTCGCTTGTCGGCGTTATTCCGATGTTTGCCGTCGAAGTGCTGCATGACGACGTGCTTCAGTCGCTGCCCGGATTCACCAAGCGGATGCACTGGTTTCTGGAGAACCGGAAGGACCTGGCGCGGCACATCGCTTACCTGGAACTGGACACTCCAGAGGGGGGGCGGCACGAGCATCGGCTGTTGGCGATACCTTCGCGGGAGCGTCTGGTCAGAGTGTTGCGCTATTTGCTCGACGAGAATGAGTTCTTGTCGCCGTATGGAATTCGCTCCGTGTCGCGCGTGCATCGCGAACACCCGTACGCGTTCCATGTGAACGGCGAAGAATACCGCGTGAACTACGTGCCGGGTGAATCGGATTCAAGCATGTTTGGCGGCAATTCGAATTGGCGCGGTCCGATCTGGTTTCCGCTGAACTATCTGCTCATCGAGGCCATCGAGCGGTATCACCATTTCTATTGCGACGGGCTTCGCGTCGAATGCCCGACGGGGTCGGGCGTCATGATGAACTTGAAAGAAGTCGCGGAAGAACTGTCGAGACGATTGGCGCGCATCTTTCTGCCGGACGAGCACGGCCTTCGGGCGTGCCATGGGGATGAGCGCCGTTATGCAGAAGACCCGCACTGGCGGGATCTCATCCTGTTCTATGAGTATTTCCACGGGGATACAGGGCGCGGGTTGGGAGCGAGCCATCAGACGGGCTGGACCGCGCTGGTGGTACGGTTGATTGAGGAGTCGGTGCGCGCGCGGCGGGTGTCCGTGAGAGAACCGGTCAGTAGGGGTCGGAGAGCAGAATCTTGATGCCGATCCCGATGAGGACGAGACCTCCCAGGATTTCCATTCGGTTGCCGAAACGCATGCCCAAGCGTCCGCCGAGTTTCATGCCGATAAAGGTGAGGGTGGCGGTGATACAGCCGATGACGATGACGGGAAGCGCAATTTCCACGCGAAGCATGGCAAAGCTGAGGCCAACGGCCATGGCGTCGATGCTGGTGGCCACGGAGAGCGAAACCATCTTGAGTCCACGCGTCGGATTAGACGGCTCTTCCTCGTTGCTTGCGCGTTGCGACAACGCCTCGTAGATGGATTTGGCGCCGATGCATATAAGGATTCCAAACGCGATCCAATGGTCCCAGGCGCGAATCCAATGGGAGAGGGATTGTCCGGCCAAGAAGCCAATGACCGGCATGATGGCTTGAAAGAGGCCGAAGTGAAACGATAGCCGGAAGAGTTCGCGGCCGGTGGCTTTTCCCAGCGTGATGCTGGACACGACTGCGACGGCAAAGGCGTCCATGGACAACCCGATGCCAATCAAGACCATTTCAAAGAAACTCATTTGCTCCCCGCACGAATAGGCGCGCCGGCCTATGAAACCGTTTTGTGGAATCTGCGCGTTGCGATCCAGAGGCTGGCACTGCCGAGAAGGAAGAGCGCCACGAACTGCGGCCAGAGAATATCCAAGCCGACGCCCTTTAAGAATACGCCCCGTATGATGATGAGGTAATAGCGAAGCGGGTTCAAGTACGTGAACCACTGAATGACTTCGGGCATGTTGGCGATTGGAAAGATGAAGCCGGACAACATCATGGCGGGGGTGATGAAGAAGAACATGCTCATCATGGCTTGCTGTTGTGTGCTGCTGATGGTGGAGATGAGGAGTCCCGCGCCGAGCGTGCTCATGAGGTATAGCGTGGTGCCGAGGAAGAGGACCAAGAGGCTGCCCCGTAGCGGTACGCCAAACCAAAACACGCCAACGACGGTGATTAGAATGACATCCATGTAGCAGATCAGCGCAAACGGAATGGTCTTGCCGATGATGAACTCGCCTTGTCGAATCGGCGTTGCAATGATTTGCTCCATCGTGCCGATTTCCTTCTCGCGGACAACGGCCATGCTGGTGAGCATGAGCGAGATGATCGCAAGGAGCGACGCCATGACACCGGGCACGTAGAAATTGCGGCTCTCCAGGTTCTCGTTGAACCACGCGCGCATTTCGAGGGATACCCCGGCGGGGTCGCGAATACGGCCCACTTGCCGGACGAGCCGTTGAAGCAAGATGGAGGAAGAGTAGGACCCGGCGATCTCGGATGCGTAGCTTCCGACGATGCTCGCCGTGTTCGAATCGGTGCCGTCGAGCAGGAGTTGAACTTGCGCCGTTCGGCCCGCGGACAGGTCCGCCGAGAAGCCGCGGTTAATCTGAAATACGCCGTGCACGAGGCCGCGGTCCAATAGTTCGTGCGCCTCCGCTTCCGAGCCGACGTACTTCTCCATCGTGAAATAGCCGCTGCTGGTGAAGTGCGCCAGGAAGTCGCGGCTGGCGATTGTGCTGTCCATGTCCAGCACGGCGAAATGCGCGTTCTTCACGTCGGTGTTGACGGCGTATCCGAACAGGAAGAGCTGGATCAATGGCGCGACGAGGACGACCATGCGCATGCGCGGGTCGCGCAGCACGTGGATGAACTCTTTGATGAGCATGTGTTTTATGCGCTCAAACATGAGTGTGCGCCTCGTGTCTCATGTGAGCTTCTTCTTGAAGGCCACATTGGCGACGATGACAAGAAGCGTCGCAAAGATTACGAGCAAGAGAATGTCGCCCCATAGCAGAGAGAGGCCGACGCCTTTCAGGTAGATCCCTTTCAGGATGACCACGAAGTACCGGGCCGGCACGATGTAGGTGACGTATTGCAGCGCGATCGGCATGCTGGAGATAGCGAAGGCGAATCCCGAAAGAAGAAACGCAGGTAGAAAGGTTCCCATCAGCGCGAGCTGGCTTGCGAGGAGCTGGTTCTTCGCGAGGATGCTGAATATCAGGCCTTGGGTCGTGGCGACGACGAGGAAGACCATGGCCGAGGCAAAGAGCAGCGGCACGCTGCCGCGAAGCGGCACGTTGTAGAGAAAGCGCCCCATCAGCATGGCGAGAACAACGTCGAGCATGCCGATGGCAAAGTAGGGGATGAGCTTTCCGAAGAGCAGTTCCGGCGACCGGACGGGCGTGGAGATCAGTTGCTCCATCGTGCCGCGTTCCCATTCGCGCGAGATGGTGAGCGAGGTCAGCATTGCGCCGATAATGCTCATGACGACGGCGATGAGCCCGGGCACGATGAAATTGCGCGATTCCAGATCGGCGTTGTACCAGACGCGCGCGCGGATATCGATTGGCTGCCTCGGCGGCGTGAGGCCGAACCGCTGGATCTGGTGCAGCATGATCCGCTGGTTGTACCCTTCGGTAATCGCCTTTGCGTATCCCATGGCGATGGTGGCCGTGTTCGAGTCGCTGCCGTCGACGAT
>JBAZRU010000181.1:0-5851 GCA_041662805.1 Candidatus Hydrogenedentales bacterium
CGGATGTGCTGACGGTCGATGGGCACTGCACGTATTCGCCGGACAAACGCTGGATACTCACCGACACGTATCCTGACTCGAAGCGAATGATTACGCTGATGCTGTACCGGCCCGAGGACGGGAAGCTGGTCAAACTGGGGCGGTTCTATCATCCCAAAGTCGAAGAATTGGAGTTTCGCTGCGACCTGCATCCTCGTTGGAGCCGGGACGGCAAGACCATCTCGATCGATTCGCTGCACAGCGGCCAACGGCAAATCTATGTGCTGGACGTAAGCGGCATCATCAAGGGGAGTTGACGCAATGAAGAGGAACGTTCGGTACTGCCTATTCTTTCTGCTCGTTCTCTACGCGACCGCGGGCGCGCAAGCAGCGCCCGACCTGCGCGTCGGCGCGGCGTTCCATGCGTTCGAGCACCTTCACTCGTTCTCTCACCAGTCTGAAGCCGCGGCTGCATGCGGCGTAACCGTCATCTACGCGAGCGGCCTTGGCGGCGATGGGTACAATGGTCTTCCGCCCGCCGATACGTGGGCCGAGCGGCTGAACGCCGAAGCCGCGTATGCGAAGCAGGCCAAGGCTCAAGGCATCAAGACGGTGCTGGGCTATTTGTGCGCCACATCGATTGTCGGCATCGACACCTTCGGCGTGAATTGGACCCCTGAGCAGCGTGCGGAGTTTGGATCGACGCCGGACACATGGCTACAGCAAGACGTTTACGGGAAACCGTTGCCGTCGTGGTATGGTGGCCAGTACAAGCCCGCGTGCATGAACAATCCCGATTGGCGCGCCTACGAGAAGTACATGGTGCGCAAGCAGCTTGAAACAGGACACGACGGCATCTTCTTCGACAACCCAACGGTCCACAATCAGGGCTGCTACTGTCCGCATTGCATGAAGGGATTCGCCGCTTTTCTGAGGGCGGAAGGCGAGACCGTCGAAGACGGTTCGCTCGAATCGTTGCGCAAGTTGGCGCAGGACCATGCCTCCGACTTCAAACGGTACCGGTGCACGATTGCGCGCGATTTCTTCAAGGAAATCCGCGAATACGCCCGCCTCATCAATCCGCACGCGGTCATCACCGCGAACAACAGCCTCAACGCGCCGGGCTCGTTCTACAGCCAATGCCAGGGCTATGCATACAACATCTATGAGATGAGCAAGACCGAAGATTTCGTCGTCATAGAAGACACATCGACCCAACCGCGCGTGTTGCAGGATGGAAAAGTCATCGAATACGGTCCGACGTATGCGGCGCTGCAAGCCATCGTCCACGACAAGCCGCTCGTCGCCGTAACGATTGCGGAGGGCGACTATCACACTTCGGCGCACCTTGTGCAGCTTGCCATGGCGGAGGCGGCCGCGCACAAGGCGTCGTATATGCTCTGGTCGACGTGGCCCGATGACAAGCGGCCGGGGATGATTGCCGCCGTGCGGCCCTATGCGGACTGGCTGCGGTCGCATACGGACGTGTTGAATGCGTCGACGCCGCGACGCGATGCGTGCCTGCTTTTGCCGTTTCAACGGTGGCTGCAAACAGAGGATTGCGTCGCCTTGAAACTGGCCGCGCGACTGAAGCGCGCGAATATCCAATTTGAAGTCCTGAGCGAAGACGACTTCACGGCGGCGCGTGCAGGCGCGGCGCGCGTCACGCTCCTCGAAAGCCGCGACGTGGCTTCGGAGCCGGCGAAGCAAACGTTGCAGAGTCTCGAGCAGGCCGGCAAGCCGGTGGTCACGGCGGAATCGCCGCGATGGTTCGAGTCACTGCAGAAGGCGATCGGCTCGCCTTCGCTTACGATAGACGGCCCGGCGACCGTGCGCGGCGTGGTGCGCGACACGAAGACAAGCACGGTCGTGCATGTGTACAACCTGAATGTCGAGCGGCTGTCGTCTTTCGAAGACAAGATCACTCCCGCGGAGAATTTGCGGGTCTCCGTACTTGTGCCGTTTGCGCAGGTGAAATCGGTGCAGTTTTCAAGCGCCGATCCGGAGACGCCGTCTCGTGAGATTGAGTTTGCGGCAACGGCGGAGGGGAGCGGGTCAAGGATCGAGGTCACGATTCCGAAGATCGAAGTCTCGGCAATGATCGTTATCGAATAGGTCGCCACTAAGATGAGTTTGTAGCGCCCGCTCTCTGTGGCGGGCGGGGGATGCGCAGGCGCCGCGAAATGCAAAGACGCCCGGGAAGAAACCCGAATACAGAGAATTGAATTGAAGACGCCTGCCACAGAGGGCAGGCGCTACAAAGTCTTGCTATCCGCGTATGCCGCATCAGGGCCAGAAGTAATCGATTCTCGCAATCGTCGTGTTGACGAGTAGTTGCGCGCCTTCGGGGCTGACGATGAACTTGTCGGCACTGTAGCCGCCGCCGGGGATGGCCTCGGCCGTGGGAAGATACCCGCCATTCGAATCCGTGAGTTGGGCCAGGAAGGTCAGAACGGGTTTGCTGCGAGCTTGAATGCGCATGCCGTAGTCCTGAAACAACTCGAACGGATTCGTAGCCATCCCAATGTCGCCGATGCGCAGCACGTGATAAAAGATGGGGTGAACCGAATCCGTTAGGTAGAAGGGTTCGCGAGGTGGTTGGATTTCGGGGAGGTCCTGCTCGATGATATCGTGCTTGAGGACGATTGCGGATTTGGCATCCTTGCCAGCGGTCGGCAGCGTGTCGTCCACCGCGTTCACAATGCGCCGGGCGATTTCTTCCCGGCGCGACATTCCGCGGCGTTCCAGCATGATCGTCTCGGCTGACTTTCGGAACATGGGGTGAGGAGAGACGTCGCCCGCCGCGGAGATCTGCGGAAGGACAAAGAGATTGGGATCGTGACGGCGGCGGAGTTCCTGGCGGACGTCATGCCAGAAGTCCGCGGATACTTCCGATAGGCCCTCGGTTTCCTGTGCCGGACAGGGAAGGTTGATCAGGACACCGGTCAGGGTTTGGTCGGGGCGCCAGAAGTAGAGCATCTGGACCGCCGGGTCCGCGCTGCCTTCGAAGCTCATGAAATCGGGGCGGCGGGTGTCGCCGTACATGGCGGTAGTGCCGTCTGCAAACCGGGCGCGTCGATTGATGCCGACGGCGGCGCTGCCCAAGGCCCAATTCATGCTTGCGGGCGCGCGGTTCTGCCACGCATCGACCACGGCGTTGGCGGTCTGTTGAACAAAGAACGCGCGGTAGTCCTCGGGCTGCATCGCCCCGTCGCTTTCGGTCACGTCGTAGAGGCCCTTGAACACGCTCCCATCGAGCACGGGCGCCGTGTGGGTGTGGGTGGCACTCACGACGATTTTGCGCACATCGAGTTCCGGCACGCGGGCCTTGACGGCGTCGCGAATACGGTCGGACGTAACCTTGTCGATCCCGACGATGTCGCACGACACCAGAATGGCTTGTTCGGTTTCGCCGTTGGGTCCACGGGTCTCGATGGCCAACGCAGTGGCCGTCAAGGGATCGCGGACGCTCGTGGAGATCCGTTTCTGAAGTTGCCCGGCGAGCGATACGGGCTTCGATGGCGTGAGATCGGCTGAGGCCCATCCTACAAACAGGGGAACTTCGCGGGTCGCGGCAGCCCCAAGCGCCGCGGCCTGCTCCTGGAACCACTTGCCGCATGCCTCAATCTGGGGCATGTTGTTCAGCCAATCCGATTCGTATTCGACGGTGAACAGGCCGGGAGTCAAACGGAGTTCATACACGGCCTTTAGCAAGGAGGCGATATCGCCCGCGCCTTGGCCCCACGGCACATCGTGCGCGTCGAGAGCGGCCTTGTCGAGATCTTTGACGTGGAGCGATAGCAGACGCTTACCCAGAAGACGTATCGCGTCGGTAGGCTTGAGGCCGGAGCGCAGCCAATGCCCGGTGTCTCCGCACGCGCCGATGCGCGGTCCGCGGCCTTCGCAGACTTTGAGGACTTCCTCCGGCTTCCAGTACCGCGAACTGCCTTCGGGATGGTTGTGTATTGCGAGGTTTATCGCGAACTCGTTGCAGCACTTCTCGATGATGTCCAGTGCTTCCGGCGCGGGTTCCGACACGATGAACTCGAGGTTGAGTTTGCGCGCGAATTCAAAGGTGCGCCGGCACACGGCCTCGTCCGCCGGGATGTTGTGGATGTACATGCTCGTCAGTTTGACCTTGGCCTCGTCGAGCTTGGCCTTGATCTGTTGGATAACCTCGTCGGACAAATCGGCGTTGAGCACGACATCCGAATCGGGACGGACCTTCTGCCCTTCGAAAGCCTCGATGCAGGTCATGCCCACGGCGGCCGTCTTGTCGATGGCCTCGAAGAAGGTGAATTCTTTGAAGCTCCAGGCAGCCGGTCCCACGCGCCAGCCAAACGGCGCTTGGGCCGCCGCGATGCCACCGCAAAGCATACCCGCGAAGGCGAAAACAACGGCGAGCGGCGTCACGTGTCTTGCGAGTCTCATGATAGTTTCCATCCGTTGTGCATGGTGCGCTGAAGCCTTTCGTTTGCTTTGTCGTTGTCGATGAAACGCTCGGCCTTCGGATCCCATTTCAACTTCTGCTCCAGGCGCGCGGAGATATCGGCGATCATGCCGAGGATGGAGGCCGTGTGCGCGGCGTCTACGTCGGATACCGGGTCCTTGCGGCTGCGCACGCACTCGAGGAAGTTGCCCCCGTGATTCGTAGAATCGGTCAGGCGCAGATCCGTGTCTTTGAAGGGAACGGTCAAGAGGGACTCGGGTTCGGCCCAGATTCCAGCGCGGTCGACATGAACCCAGCCCTCGTCGCCGATGAAGCAACAGCCTGCCTGCCGGACGTTGCCTTCCTCGAATTTGCTGCTGTCCTTGAAGATCATCTTGAGGCCGTCGTCGAAGGTGAACGTGGCTTCCCACGCGTTCACGTTGTCCGTGAAGACCTCGTTGCGGTAGTCGGCCTTGCATTCGACTTCGAACGGCAGTTGGCCGACGCGCGGACAGCCCCAGTTGGCGATGTCGAGGTGATGGACTCCCCAGTTGGCGATGAAGCCGACGCAGTAGTCCCAAATCAGATACCAATCGGGCCACTCGACGCGGCCGCGATTGTAGGGCTTGTCGGGCGCAGGCCCTCGCCACATGTTCCAGTCGAACCCCTCCGGGACCGGTTGCGGGTCAAGCGATCCGCTGTATTTGGGACGGTAGTGGGCTCCTGGAGCGGCGACTTCGAGGGTGTGGATGTTGCCGACGTAGCCATTCCGGGCAAGCGTGCAGGCGCGCTGAAATTGGGGCAACGAGCGCTGCCACGTGCCGGTCTGGAAAACGCGGTTCCCTCCGCGAACGGCGTCGCGAATGGCGCGGGATTCTTGCACCGACACGCCAAGCGGCTTCTCGCAGTACATGTCCTTGCCTGCCTTGACTGCCTCGGTCGCGATGATCGCGTGCCAATGATCCTGCACGGCGATCATCACCGCATCGATGTCTTCGCGTGCGAGCACTTCGCGGAAATCGCCGTACATGGTACATCCGGAGTCGCCATACCTCGCGTCGACGATTTCCTTTGCCTTGTTCCGCCGATCCTCGTACGTGTCGCACACGGCCACGACGCGGCAGTCGTCGAGCCCGAGAAACTTCTCCATATTGCCCGTGCCCATGCCCCCGACCCCGATGCATCCAAGCGTGATCTTGTTGCTGGGGGCGGTGGCGCCTTCCGCGCCAAAGACGGACGACGGAACGATGTTGGGCAGACCGATCGCGGCTCCAGTCGCGACTGAGTACTTCAGAAATTGCCGGCGATTAATGTTCATTTCCTTGTTCCTCTTTAGGGCGCGGAAAGCAGGGACAGACACGGCTGCGCTCCACTTCGTTTCGCTCCGCTTGTGTCAGTCCCTGATTTCCGCTGTTTCTCATCGTAGTCTGTTCGAATAGACGG
>JBAZRU010000181.1:5863-10826 GCA_041662805.1 Candidatus Hydrogenedentales bacterium
CAATACACTGCTCAGGCATTTGAGGCTCGTTTGGCCCTGTTCCTCCGTGCTGCACTCCACGGACATGACGCCCTTGAAGCCTGCCTTGCGAAGGATCTTCACGATGCGTCCCCAGTCGAGCACGCCCTCGCCGCAGGCACAGCCCGACGGCACGCCGGTGACTTTTCCGCGATCGTTCATGACAACGCCGCCAATATCCTTGGCATGCACGTGCACGATTCTCTTTGCGATTGCTTCGAGGTAGGCGTATGGGTCTTGTCCGGCCATGAAGACGTTGCCGGTGTCCGGATTGCAGTTAAAGTACGGCGACTTCACAAGATTCAGAATCTCCAGGTACGTGTTCAGCTTGACCGAATACTTCTGGTGTGGTTCGAGCGCAATTTGAACCTTGTGCCGCTCCGCGGCGGGCAGGACTCGGCGCAGGGTGTAGTAGATTACGTCGAATGCCTGCCGCTTTGTCATCCAGTCGGGCACGACGCCTTCGTCGGTGCATACGCACGTGGCCCCAAGCGCGTCCGCGTATTCGATGGCGCGCGTAAGGAAGGGGACGCTGATTTCGGGTTGCGCCATGGGGGCGTGCGCGGAGACCGCGCTCACCTTCAAGCCGAAGCGCTCGACGATCTCCCGGATCTCAAGCGGGTCGCGCTCCATGCTGATCGCGCCGTAGTAGCCGGCCTCGCACAAGAGGTCGCGTCCGTTGAGCATGTTAAGCTCGCAGTACTTGTACCCCTGCTTGCGAATTGCATTCAACGCATATTCGAGCGGTTTGTCCGCGTGGCGAAATGCTTCCGTGTTCAATCCCAACTGAATCGCCGACATCGCAACTCCTTTCTCGTGCCAGACATTTGGCACGCCCCCCTGGTTTTGCCAATCTCGATCTATCGTACGCGATTACTCCTCGATTCGATACACGTGCGTCTTTGTCCGCAAGAACAACGCCTTTCCTGCCACGGATGGCGATGCCATGAATCCGCTTTCGAGCTCGTTTGTCGCGAGGATTTCGGGGGTGCGTCCGGTCTTGAACACGACCATCTTGCCTTGCGTGCTGCCGAAATAGAGCCGGCCGTCGCAGTAGATCGGCGACGCGACGTAGTTCCCGCCCGCCTTTTCGCTCCAGACTTTCTGGCCGCTTGCCGCTTCCAAGCAGGTCACGACCCCGGCGTTGCTGATCAAATAGAGCAGGTCGTCCACGAGGATCGGCGAAGGTTCCTGCGGGAGGATGACGGATTCGCTGGTCTTCCAGGCGACGTGCGTTCCGCTGACGTCGCCTTTGCCATCCGGTCGAATGGCCAGAAGTTCGCATTCACCGCGCCCCGACACGACAAACACCAGCCCGCCGCCGAAGACCGGTCGCGGCGCGGAAGTGTGGCCCGTCGTGGGGACCGTCCAAAGCTCCTTTCCCGTGAGCGGGTCGTAGGCAAACACGGCGGACGAACCTGGACTTACCAATTGATAGGACCCGCCTACCTCTATCGCCAGCGGTGTGCTGAAGCCTTTCCGGAAATCGCCCTCGCGCTTCGGCAGGCCTTGTTCGTCGAGGTCGTTCCACTTCGTCGTCCGGTCGGTTCGCCACACGGTCTCGCCGGTGGTCTTGTCAAGGGCGGTCAAATACTGCTGGTCCACGCCGTCGAAGGTCAGCACGAGAAGATTCTTGAATAGCATGGGCGAGGAGCCCGGCCCGCGAAAGTGCCTGCACGGAATGTCGTTCCGCGCCCAGACGGGTTTTCCGGTCGCCGTATCCAGACAGGCGGTCCCGTACGTGCCGAAGTGAACATATACGCGACCGGGTTCCAGGACGGGAGATGGCGAGGCATATCCGTTGACGCCGTTTCCGAGCGGCTCCGGCGCGTCGCAGTGGAAAACCTTCTCGTTAAATCGCACTTCGCCGGTATCCGCATCCAGGCAGACCGCGTAGAAGTCGTTGCCTCCTTCGGTGGCCGAGGTCATCCAGATTTGCCCGGCCAGGATCGCGGGGGTGGACCAGCCCGCAAGCGGTATTGCCGTCTTCCATCGGACGTTCTCCGTCTCGCTCCAATGAAGGGGTAGACCCACGGGCTGCGTGTCGCCCGGCGGACGGACGTGGCCGTTTCCGTACGGCCCGCGAAACTCCGGCCAGCCCGTCTTCGTGTCCACTGGCGCTGCGGGCTCTTGGGCAAGCCCAGTGCCTGACGACAGGAATGCGATGACGATGAGAACAAGGGCAAGATATGCGATGGATGGCATGACGTGTGGCCGGGACCGGGAAGTGCGCTTCATGTGATATCCCCTTTGATCTGTGAGCATGTCACGGAGATTCGAGGGGATGCAAGCGCTTTCGACAGTACGCGAGAGGCGCAGGGCGGACCCGAAGTGCGAAAAGCGCCGGCGTAGTGAAGCGGCGAATGAAAAGACGTTCTGCCAAAATGTCCGTCCCCTACCTCGGCGCCGCGAACAGCAGCGTCGCGAAATCGAGCGTATAACACCGCTCCACGGCATACCCGTAAGGCCGCTTCGTCATGTGGGTCCTATACGCGTCCTCCATCCACCAACGATATGGCAACTCGAAGATATAGCCCCAGTCGGACGGATCCTTGGGGGCGTTCACCTGCTTGGCATTGGTGTATTGGGCCCACGCGACCGGGTCGTCGAGATATTTCACGTAGAAATCCAGCGCGCTCTTGAGCGTCCCGCCCTTCTTCGAACGAAGGTCGCGAAGGTCTGGATAGCCGTGGCGCTCGGCGAGATGCACCGCCTGCGTCATGCCTTCCAGGGCCATCAGCGTGTAGGTCCCGGCCTTTTCTTTCCGGCTGAGCTCTTTCGGCAGACGGCCATCCGCGGCGATTTGGCCTTTGATTCCGTGCCGGTAGTAGTTCACCGCATCTTGAAACAACACCGGGTCTTCGAGGGCATGCCCCGCGCACATCAGAAAGACGACCTGCCAATTGTGGTGATTGTTCTTGTACCAAATCTCGGAGCGGCAGTACGCGACAAAGGGCCGCAGCCACGCGCGAAACGACGCGATTTCCTCATCGCTCAAATAGCCCTCGCCTTTCAGCAGATCGAACGCGAAGAGAAAGGCCGGAAAACTGTAGGTGATGACGAGGGGCGTGTCGCCACGATTCGCGAGCATCACGATCTGCCACCACGCTCCCCCGTTTACGGGCCGCGTCAGCGAGTCCACCCACGCGAACAGGAATTCCTTGGACTTCTTCGCGTACTCGGGCTTCTTCGTCAGCGCGTAGGCCAGCGCGAGCGCATGCGCCGTGCGCGCATCTTGCCGAAGCTGCCGCGTGATCCGTTGCTGCATCTCGCGCTCGGACGTGTAGAATCCGGGAACCTGCAACACGCCAACAATAGGATTCGGCGAAGCCGACAGCATTCCGTCTGCGGTGGCAATCAGTCCAGCATACGCCTCCTGAACAACCCCCTTGCCGCTAGCAACATCTTCCTTGATGCGGTTCAGGTCTTCCCCATTTACCAAGAGGTTGGGGCTTTCCCACACCTTCTCGGAGACGGGCTCAACAGCTGTCTTGCCGCATCCCGCGAGGCAGACAACGACTGGCAACAAAAGGATCAGTATCGAAAGCCGCGATTGTGAGGCATGAATGGTGATGACAGAACTCGCCTTGAAGAGAGCGGGGCCGAACATGTTCACTGTCCCGTGCATGCGCATCGGGGCTGTCCCAGACCTCACCCAATCTCGACGCGGCGGCCTTGGGCGGCGGCCTTATACAGCGAATCGATCACCGTCATGTTGGCGATGGCGTCTTCGATTGGCCAGCGCGTCGACGCATGGGTTCTGCACGCGTTGCCGAAGTCTTCAACTTCCAACAGATACGTGTCTGCCCCAGGAACGCGCACGGTTTCCTCGTGCTCGGCCCGCTTGATCGTGTATTCGGAAAAGTCGCTGCCCGGTAACCATGGCTTGGGTATCGTAATGATGCCCTCGGAACCTTCGATCGCGACGTAGCTCCGTCCATACTGCTCGAAGCTGCTTTCGAAATGGCTTAGCAGGCCGTTTGGAAACCTCAACACGCCAATCATGGTCCCGTCCACTTCGATTCGGCGCTCGATGGCCGCGACGCGCACCGGTTCCGTTCCGGCGATCAATCGCGACACGTTCACGCAGTAGCAGCCGATATCCATCAGCGAACCGCCGCCCAGCGCCTTGCTCCACCGGATATTCGAATGGTCGGGCAGGCGAAACGTAAACGCGCTGCGAATGGCCATGACGTTGCCGATGTCGCCCGCTTGGATGGATTGCAGCACGCGATCGTAGATCGGGTGGTAGCGGTACATAAAGGCCTCGGCCACGGGAAGGTGGGTGCGCGCCGCAACCGCGGCCACTTCGCGCGCCTCATTGGCCGTCATCGTGAATGGTTTCTCGCACAGGACCGGCAGTCCAGCTTCCAGCGAACGAATGGTCCATTCCGCATGAAGGCTATTTGGCAACGGATTGTAGACGGCGTCGATTTCGCCGGACGCCAGCATCTCCTCGTAGGAACCGAACACGCGCGGCACGCCGAACTCGCGCGCCCACTCGCTGGCGCGCGTCCATTCCCGGCTGGCCACGGCCTGGACGCAATTCCCGGTCGCGTCGCCAATGGCGCGCAGCAAGGAATGGCCTATGTGCGCCGTTCCCAAGATGCCCCACCGAATCACGCTACTCATATCGTGCTCCCCCTTGGCCGCGCGCTGATACGGCGCGGCAACCGGTGCGGCCCTATTGCTTTGTTACTCGTCGAGCTTAACGAAGACGGCTTTCTTGATACTGTCCAGTTTCGGGAACTGCGCGTCAAGAAACGCGTTTCCCTGCATCTGAATGGAGCCTTGCAACCTTGTGATACTCTCGCCGTAGCCCGAGTAGAATCCTTCCGCTACGTCCATTCCGGATACAATTTTGCCGAAGGGGGCGAAGCCCATGCTATCCAGATTCGCGTTGTCTCCATAGTTGATAAAGAGCTGCGTCGTGCGCGAATTGGGG